>JBEVDE010000091.1:0-29855 GCA_040514175.1 Allosphingosinicella sp.
GCGTTCCGCTCGCCCGGGTCGAAATTCTCGACGATGTCCAGATGCGCGCCGTCAACCGGCGCTCGAGCCTCGGCTATCCCGAGGTCACCACGCTCTTCTTCGAGTTCCACGGCTCGCCCGCGGGGGTCGCGGAGCAGATCGAGACCGTCGCCGGGCTCGCCGAGGCCAATGGCGGCGGCGAGTTCAAATGGTCGAACCGGCCCGAGGAGCGCTCGAAGCTGTGGAAGGCCCGGCACGAGGCCTTCTACGCCGCGGTGGCGCTCCGTCCCGGCGCGGTCGGCTGGGCGACCGACGTCTGCGTCCCGATCGGCCGGCTCGCCGAGTGCATTTCCGAAACCAAGAAGGATCTCGAGGGGAGCGACATTCCCGCGCCGATCCTCGGCCATGTCGGCGACGGCAATTTCCACGTCATCTTCGTCATCGACCCGAACGCGCCCGAGGAGGAAGCCGAGGCGAAGAGGCTCAACCACCGGCTCGTCGAGCGGGCGCTGGCGATGGACGGCACCTGCACCGGCGAGCACGGCATCGGGCTGGGCAAGCAGGATTGGCTGGTCGAGGAACTGGGCGAGGCGGTCGAGACGATGCGCATGATCAAGCGCGCGCTCGATCCGAAGAACCTGTTCAACCCGGGCAAGATTTTTTCGCTGTAAATCCTCCCCGGCGCGAAGCGCGGGGAGGGGGACCATGCGAAGCATGGTGGAGGGGTAGATGACGATGATTCAGCGGATCGAGCGCGAGCCCATCGAGGCCGAGCCAGCCACCCCTCCACCAGGCTCCGCCTGGTCCCCCTCCCCGGCTGGCGCCGGGGAGGATATCTCCTTCGTCAAAATCCTTCCCGCCCTGCTCCTGCTCGGCCTCACCGTCGGCCTCGGCTTCACCATGATGGGATCGTTCAGCACGGTCCAGGAAGGCGCCAAGGCCGAGCTGGCGTTGAGCGACCAGAGCCTCGGCCTCGTCCAGGGGCTCTCCGCCGCGATCCCGCTGCTGCTGCTGTCGATCCCGATCGGAATCGCGGTCGACCGCTCCAACCGGCTGAGGCTGCTGATCGGCCTGGCGCTCGCCTGGACGCTCGGCACCGCCCTCACCGCCTTCGCCCCGAACACGGGCCTGCTGTTCGCGGCGCGGATGCTGACCGCGATCGGAACCACCGGCGGCCTGACCGCGGCTCTGTCGCTCACCGCCGATTATTGCGCGCCGGCCCTGCGCGGCCGGGGCACCCTCGTCGTCAGCCTCGGCCAGCGCTTCGGAATCGCCGCGGCTTTCGCCTTGCCGGGGTGGCTGTTCGGCCAGCTCGTCGCCGGGGCCTTGCCCGCGATCGGAGGGCTCGAGCCCTGGCGGTCGACCCATGTCCTGCTCGCCGCGCTCAGCGCCGCCCTCCTCATCCCCTTGCTCTTCCTGCGCGAGCCGGAACGGCGCGAGGTCGAGGCCGGGCCGCACGCGCCGTTCCGGGTGGTCGCGGGCGAGCTCTGGCAGCGCCGCGCCTTCCTTCTGCCGCTCTTCGCCGGCCAGGTCAGCGTGGTGATGGCCGATTCCGCCTCCTACATCTGGGCGGCGCCGGTCCTGTCCCGCGAATATGGCCTCAGTCCCGGCGATTTCGCCGGCTGGATGGGGCTTCTCGTCTTTGGCAGCGGTCTGGGCGGCGCGGTGCTGGGGGGCGTGTCGGCGGACCTCGGCCAGAAAAGCGGCCGGCGCGGCTTCATCCTGCTCGGCGCGGTGATCGCGGCGGGCCTCGGCATCCCGGCCGCCCTGTTCCCGATCAGCGGCGACATCGGCCTGTTCGCGGCCGCGCTCGGACTACTGGTGCTGTGCGGGACGCTCACCGGCCTGGTCGTCGCGGTCGCCCTCACCGTCCTCCTCCCCAACGAGCTTCGCGGCCTGTGCATCGGCGCCTTCATCGCCCTGGCCGGCCTGATCGGCTTCGGGGTGGCGCCGAGCCTGGTGACGGCGGCGAGCTCGATCATGGGCGGCGAGCAACATCTGGCTCCGGCGCTGGCCCTGGTGGGAGTCGTCACCAGCGCCATCTCCTTCCTCGCCTTCGGCCTGGCGATGCGCAGGGTCCCGGCCAATTTTTCGCATTAGCGGGCGGCTAATTGGTGCCTGGCACCAATTTCTCGCACCTCTCCCGGGGCGTTAATTGGTGCCTGTAATTGGTGCCTGGCACCAATTTCCGCGGGAATTGCCGGCCGACCTATCTGAGAGATCTTGACAAACCTATCGGATAGGTTAATCCGCCCTTCAGCCTCCGAAAACAGGAGGGAGGAGATCAGGATGGGCCAGAAGCTTCCGGGAGCGGGCGTCGCCGGGACGATCGAATGGATCGAAGTGTCGCCGGAGATGACGACCATCCTCGGCCGGGGGGCGTTCGCTCAGGCGCCGCTGCCGCTCGATCCCGTCGTCCTGAGCTTCGACCTCGGCGCCGCCGGAGCGCCGCCGTCGGTCCGGATCGGTTTGCGCGCCGTGGCCGGCGAGGCCGACCGGCTGTTCCTGGTCGTGGCGCGCGCCGCCTTGATCCGCCTGGGCGGCCGCGCGCCGGGCCGCGAGGACGGCCTGGGCTATCATCTGCCGAGCGAGCTTCGCGCCATCGCTCTGGCCTTGCGCGACTGCCCGCTGAGCGGCGAATCCCGTGACGTCTACCGGCTCGCCAAGAGCATCGAATTGCTCTGCGAGACGATCCGGCTGGTCCGCGAAGGCGCGGCGGCCCCGCTCGCGTCGGACGGCGGCCTCTCCGCCGCCGACACCGGCCGGCTGATGGTCGCCCGCCGGATGATCGACGAACGCTGGCAGGAGAAGCTCACCCTGCCGGCCATCGCCCGGGCGTGCGGACTCAACCGCGCCAAGCTCACCGGCGGCTTCAAGGACCTGTTCGGATGCACGATCGCCGAGGCGCTCGCCGAACGCCGCCTCGCCCAGGCGGGCCGGATGCTTCTGACCACCGACCAGCCGGTGTCGTCGGTGGGCTACGCCAACGGCTATCTCAACAACGCCAGCTGCGCGCGCGCCTTCAGCCGGCGCTACGGCGTGACGCCCTCCACCTTCCGCGCCTGCGGGGTGGCGGCATGAGCGCGGTGGCGCCGATCGTCCCCGAAAGCGGGTCGCTGGTCCGCCGCGCGATGCAGGCGGTGACGGGCCATATCCGGACCCACCATCTGCGGGTCGGCGACACCCTGCCCGGCGAGGCCCATTTCGCGGGCGAGATGGGGGTCAGCCGGGCGGTGATGCGCGAGGCGTTCGGAGCGCTCGCCGCGCTGAAGCTGATCGACGTCGGCAACGGCCGCCGCCCCCGGGTCGCCGCGCTCGACGGATCGGTGATGGCCGCGTCCCTCGACCACGCCATCACGACCGCCCAGGTCACCGTTCCGGAAATCTGGGACGTGCGCCGGACGATCGAGCTTCGCACCGCGATGCTCGCCGCCGAGCATCGCTCGGACGAGGAAGCCGCGGAGATCGTCCGCCTCGCCGAGGCGATGGCGGCGGACGGCGAGGATCTGGGGCGGATGACCCGGCACGACATCGCCTTCCACGAAGCGATCGCCCGGGCCAGCCACAATGCTTTGTTCGTTCAGATCGTGACCGCGTTCATGCCGCTGATGGAGGTCGCCGTTCCCGCCGCCTGGCGGACCCGGGTCGCCGAACGCCAGCGCGACACGATGATCGATCGCCACCGGGCGCTGGCCGAAGCGATCGCGCGCCGCGATTCCGAAGCCGCCGGCGCCGCGATGGATTCGCATTTCGACGCCTCGATCGCCGACATCCTCAAAGCCGACGCCGCCGCGGGCCTGCCTTGATCCTCGTCGCCGGCGAGGCGCTGATCGACGTCTTTCCGGACGGATCGGAGCGGCCGGGCGGATCGCCCTTCAACGTCGCCATCGGCCTCGCCCGGCTGGGCGAGCGGGTGGCGCTCGCCGCGCCGGTCGGCGACGACGATCGCGGCCGGCTGCTGCGCGGAACGCTGGAGCGGGAAGGCGTGGAGACTCGCTTCCTCCACCTCTCGCCGCGACCGACGCCGTCCGCGACGGTGAGGCTCGACGCCTCCGGCCTGCCGTCCTACGGCTTCGCCGGCCTCGCCGAGCTCGACATCCATCTCCCGGCGCCGATCGGCGGCGACGTGACCTGCCTCCACATCGGCTCCTACGCTCTCGTCTCGCCCCGTTCGTCGGCGGCCCTGCTCGACCGGTTCGGCGCCGCGCCGAGCGGCGTGCTCCGTTCGGTCGACCCCAACGTCAGGCTGGCGATGGAGCCCAAGGCGGAGCGCTGGCGCGCGGCGGTCGCCGCCTTCGCCGCCCGGACCCATGTCCTGAAGCTGAGCGAGGAGGACGTCCGACTGCTCGCCGGCCCCGGGGCCGACATCGACGCGGTCGCGGCGGCCTGGCTTTCGCAAGGCTGCGCTCTCGTGGCGCTGACCCGGGGCGAGCGCGGGGCAAGCCTGTTCACGCGCGGCCGCGGCCGGATCGACGGCGCCGCCTGCCCGGTCGAGATCGTCGACACCGTCGGCGCCGGCGACGCCTTCCAGGCGGCGCTTCTGGCCGGCCTCGGCGATCGCGGCGTCCGTTCGGCCGAGGCCCTCGATTCGCTCGGCTCCGAGCCTCTGCGGGCGCTGCTCGACACCGCGATCAGGGCCGGCGCGCTCACCTGCGCGCGCCGCGGCGCCGACCCTCCGGCCCGATCGCGACTGATCGCCGGCTGAGCCGGCGCGGAAGAGCCTCGTTCAGCTCCGGTCGTCCTCGCCGCCGCCGCCGGACGCACCGCCGGCCTCGGATTTGCGTTGCGACTGGAGCGCCCGGGACGTGTAGACGGTGGAGAGTTGGCGGTGCTTCGCGGCCAGGCCGGGATCCAGCGTCTCGCGCGACTTGGCGAGCTCCTCCTCGGCGCGCCGCCGATAATAATCGTAGTCCGATTCTACTTCGTCCACGGCTTGCTCCGGTCGTGCCACGCCCCTCCGGTCCGATTCGAAACGAGGCGGGGGCGGATTAGGTCCAAAATGGTTAGATCCGACACGGCCGCAACCGGCGAAACAGGGATTGGCGCGAGCGCAGCCGGAGCTTGGCCGAGGGGTTGCGGTTTCGGATCGTCCACTCGCGTTGCACAAGCCATGGCGCGCCCATAAGGGCGCTTTTCCATGCTCAGTCTCACACAGCACGCTTACGCGGCCGAGATCGCCGGGGGTCTGATCTTCCTGGACCTCAAGCGCGACAGCTACACCTATGTCGCGCCGGAGGATGCGGCCGAAGTCCTGCCCAGGCTCAGCGGCCTCGCCGGCCGCGATCCGGCCGCCTCCGATCCGGAAGACGGGGGATCGATCGTCGACGAGCTGAAGAGCGCCGGCCTCGTCACCGCCGGCGGATCGGGCCGGCCCTTCACGCCGATAATTTGCGATTCGGTGGTGGACGAGCTGCCCCGCCTGATCGGGCCGGACAGACCCCGGATCCGGCCGGGGCATGTCTGGAATTTCGTTCGATCCGTGCTTCTGGCGAAAGCCATGCTGTCCTGCCTGCCGCTGCACTGGACCGTCGCGTTCGTGAAGAAGCGCAGGCCTGGCCGCGCCTCGTCCGATGCCGTTCATTCCGCGGCGCAGCTGACGGAAACCTACCGGCGGCTCAGACCGTTGCTTTTTTCACGAACCGACCGCTGCCTGCTCGACTCGCTGAGCCTGATCAATTTCCTGAGGCGATATCAGGTTCGCGCGTCCTGGCGCTTCGGCGTCAGGCTGGAACCGTTCAAGGCGCACGCCTGGGTTCAGGAAGGCCGGACCGTCTTCGACGACATGGCCGCGAACGTCCACAGTTTCACCGTCATCCTCGAGGCCTAGGTGCTCCGCTTCGTCGCCTTCGCCTGGCGAGATCCCCGGGAAGACCGGACGGAGGACGTCCGCCGCCGGATGGCCGGGATTGCGGCCGCCGACGGCCGCGCCTGGTCGCCCGCCTGTCGGGCGCCCGGTCTGGAGGTGTGGCACGAAGACGGCGGGGCCGAAGGCCGGGAGGTCGTTCACCTTCCCGACGGCGGCGTGCTTCTCGGCCGCACATTGAGCCGGGCGGACGGATTTCCGGAATGGGCGCCCCGCTCGCTCACCGACGCCGCGTCGAGTCCCGACCCCGGCAAAAAGGCGGAGTGGCTCTTCGCGAACCTTTGGGGCGGCTACGTCGGCTTCCTGCCCGGGCAGGCCGGGCATTCTTTCGCCGTTCTTCGCGATCCCGGCGGCGGGCTGCCATGCTATCGCGTCCGCTGGCGCGACTTCGATCTTTTCGCGTCGAACGTCGAGGCCTTGAGCTTTCTTCCGGACCTGAAGCTCTCGGTGGACCTCGAGGCGTTGACGGCCAGCGTCCTGCTTCCGCTGGTTTGCAAGGCGGGCACCTGCCTGAACGAGGTCGAGGAGGTTCTTCCCGGCGAGTGCCTCTCCGTGACCGGGGAAGGGGCCCGCCGGTTCCTGTGGGATCCCTTCGCCATTTCCCGGAACGTCCTGAAGGTCGGCGCGGGCGAGGCCGCGGAGCTCATGCGGGACCGGCTTCTCGAGACGGTCGACGCGCTGGTTCGACCTTATCGCCGGGTCCTGCACAATCTGGGCGGTCTCGACTCGTCGATCCTGCTGCCTTGCCTGAAAGCCGCGCGCAGCGCTCCGGATATTACCTGCGTGAATTTCTATACGGAATCGTTCAGCGGCGATGAGCGGCGATACACGAGAAAGATGGCGGCGCACGCCGGCGTGCCGCTCGTCGAGCGGCGGCTCGAGCCGGACCGGGTCGATCTCGATATCTGGCGAGGGCAGGAGATGGGCCCGTCGCCGCCGGCCATGTTCGACGCCCTCACCCTGGCCGGGGACGTCCACGGGCTGGCCGAGGAGCTCGCCGCCGATGTCCTGAGCTACGGAACGGGCGGCGACAGCGTCCTCTTTCAGGCGCCCTATATCTTCCCGGCATTGGATTATGTGGCGGCGAGGGCGCCGGCCGGTAAATTGGGCCGAACCGCGCTCGAGGCGGCGCAACATGGCGGACGATCGCTGGCGTCCACCGTCGTCGAGATGGTTCGGGAAAGGTTTCGGCCACCGCCCTGCTTCGAGACGATCGTCAGCCTGATAGATCCCGGGGCCGTCGCTTATTATCTCGAATCGGATCCGCCCGCGGGCTGGAGATCGCCCAGGCGCCTTCATCCGGGGCTCGAGCCGGAGGACGAATTTCCGAAGGGCAAATATTATCAGATACTCGCGTCTTCGTTTTTCGACGTGGAAAGCCATCGCTATCGCTTTCCGCGCCGGCGCGAGGTGGATTATATCTGTCCGCTGGTCGCGCAGCCGTTCGTCGAACTGTGCCTGCAGATACCGACCTGGCAGCTGGCCGACGGCGGAATCAGCCGGGGGCTGGCGCGGCGCGCGTTCCGGAAGGACCTTCCGCGCGAGATCGCCGGGCGAACCAGCAAGAGCTCCACCGAGGGCGTCTATGAGCGGCTGTTCGCCCGCAACCTGCCCGCGCTTAGCGAGGCGCTGCTCGACGGCGTCCTCGTCCGGGCCGGCTTCTTCAGCCGCGAGCGGCTCGAGACGGCGCTGAGCGGGCGCCGCGATCCGCTGGCCGCGGCCGATCCCGCAACGTTGTTCGACCTCTATGCCTGGGAAGCCTGGGCGAGCCGGTGGGGCGCCTGAAGCTCCATCGCGGGCGCGAACCGCCTCGTCGTCCCGGGCGCGGCATCCGGTTGACGCCCACCATCGAGCGCGAGAAGATCGAGCGGCTCGCATCGTTTATGCGAGCTTTTCAGGAGCTGTATGAATATGAAAGCAAATCAAGAAAAGAAACTGATGCCGCTCGGCCGGGCAACCGAGCAGACCAAGGGCTTTTGGGGCGCATTTCGCGAAGAGGCCGGCTCCGTCTCCCGTTTCGGCCAGATCCCCTGATCTAGCCGCCATTCAACCCGCAACACACATTTGAACAAGGGTTGGGCCCGCGACAGACGGCGACGGGCGGCCGGCTTGGCCGATTTGCCGGGATGATCGCGGGCCCAGCTTTCCAGACGCTCGGCGAATGATCGGTGAAACCGCCGGCAATCCCGGCCGGCTCGGGCAGCCGGCTCTGTCCACACGGCCGGGCCGGTGGAAGTGGATCATCCTGAACCGTCACCCGGCCGCCTGGGCGGGACCGGCCTGCCTTGCCGCTCCTGCCGGAGGCGATTAGCAAGCGGGCATGGGGGAAAGCCCGATCGTCTATATCGTCGATGACGACGAATCTCTGGGTCGGGCGCTGGCAAGCCTGTTTCGTTCGGTCGGCCTCTCCGCCCGAGTCTACGGCTCGGTCCAGGGCTTCCTCGCCTCGTCTCCGGGCGGCGAGCCGGGCTGCATCGTCCTCGACGTGCGCCTGCCGGGCCTCAGCGGGCTCGATTTCCAGGACCGGCTCGACGAGTTCGGCATCGCGCTGCCGGTGGTGCTGATGACGGGACATGGCGACATTCCGATGTCGGTGCGGGCGATGAAGGCGGGGGCGGTCGACTTCCTGGCCAAGCCGTTCCGCGATCAGGACATGCTGGATGCCGTCGCGGCGGCGATCGAGAGGGATCGGGCGCGGCGCCGGGCCCAAGAGAGCTCGGCGGCGCTCCGGGCCCGCTACGCGACCCTGTCGCCGCGCGAGCAGCAGGTGATGGGGCTCGTCACCGCGGGAAAGATGAACAAGCAGGCGGCGGGCGACCTCGGCATCAGCGAGATCACCGTCAAGATCCATCGCGGGGCCGCCATGCGCAAGATGGGCGCAAGGACTCTGGCCGATCTCGTCAGGATGTCGGAAGCGCTTGGCGCGAATTGATTATTCCAGCCTTCCATACGCAAGTATGATGTCCAGGGCGGCGTCTTTCTGCGAGATGCGAGGAGCCAGGCTGCCTTCGGCACACGGCGAGAGAGGATGAATCGTGCCGGCGAAGACCGCAGTGTCCATCGTGGAAGATGACGAATCGCTGCGCCTCGCATTGGTCGGATTGATCCGGTCGGCGGGCTACGAAGCGCGGGGATTTGCGTCGGCGGAGGACTATCTGGCGCTTCAGGACGCGCGATGCGCCTGCGTCATCACCGACCTTCACATGCCCGGCATCGACGGGATCGAGATGATGCTGAAGCTGCGCGAGATGGGCTATTCCGTTCCAGCGATCATGATCACCGCGCGCGCCGACCGTACGACCGAAGCTCGGGCCACGACCGCCGGCGCTCTTTGCGTCCTTCGCAAGCCGTTCGAGGCCGAGGCCCTGCTCGATTGCCTGCACCGGGCGCTGGCCGACGGCGCGAGTTCCCACTGACCGTCCGACCGGCTAATCTGCCGGGAGTCGGGAGGCGAGGATGAACGCAACAATCGCGGCGGAAAAGCCCGACATCCTCGATCTCGTCCACGAAAGCGTGATCAGCTGGGACGCCGCCGGCCGCATCCTGTCCTGGAACGCCGCCTCGAAGGCGCTTTACGGCTGGGACGGCAGCGAGGCCCTGGGCGGCATGGCCCAGGCGCTGCTTCGCACCAGCCACGACCGGCCGCTCGACGAGATCGAGGCGGAGCTGGCCGAAGCGGGCGCGTGGGAGGGCGAGCTCCGGCGCCGGACCGCGGACGGCGCCGACCGGGTCGTCGACGTCCGCTGGACGATCGAACGCGATTCGAGCGGCTCGATAGCGCGGACGATCGAAACCGGCCGCGACGTCACCGACCGCGCCGCCGCCGAAGAGGCATTGCGGCTCAGCGAATATCGGTATCGCAACCTGTTCGAGGCGATGGCGGTCGGATTCGTCGAGATCGACTTCACCGCCGTCGGCGCGATGCTGATCCCGCTGCGCGGGCAGGGCGTGACCGATCTCGGCGCCTGGCTTCGCGCCAACCGGCCCTTCGTCCGGGAGACCATGGCGAAGGCCATCATCCTCGACGTCAACGATAAGGCGATGCAGCTTTTCGGCGCCGCCGGGAAGGCCGACATGGTCGGCGGCGCCAGCGCGCCTTACTGGCCCGAGCCGAGCGAGCCCGTCTATATCGAGGCGCTGGTCGCGACGATGGAGAAGCGTCCGCACCTCGTCTGCGAGACCCGGATGAGGCGGCTCGACGGTGTCGAGTTCGACACGCTCTTCACCGTCTCCTGGTCGGCCGAGAGCCGCCGTCGCGGAGTCGTCCTGCTCGGCTATGTCGACGTGAGCGAGCGCAAGCAGGCCGAGGCGGCGCTGCAGCGTCTGCGGGCGGAGTTCGCCCATGCCGCGCGGGTCTCGATGCTGGGCGAGCTGACCGCCTCGATCGCGCACGAGCTCAACCAGCCCTTGGCGGCGATCGCGACCAGCGGCGAGGCGAGCCTGAGGTGGCTGGCGGCGGATGAGCCCCAGCTCGGCGAGGTCCGCACCCTGGCTTCGCAGATCGTCGGCGACGTCCGCCGCGCCGCCGCGATCATCGCTCGGATCCGCGCGATGGCCGAAGCGCGCGCGCCCGAGCAGGCGGCGCTTTGCCTCAACGAGATCGTCGAGGAGGTTTTGGACTTCCTCCGTCACGAGCTTCAGCTGCAGTCCGTCACGGTCGAGCTCCGCCTCGCCGACCGCCTGCCGCGGGTTCTCGCCGACCGGACCCAGCTTCAGCAGGTGGTCGTCAACCTCGCGATGAATGCGATGCAGGCGATGGCGGACGCCGTCCCGGGAGCGGCGATCCTGGCATTGACCACCCACAGGCTCGAGGATGGCCGGGTCGGTCTCGCCGTCGAGGACCATGGCCCGGGCCTCCCCGCCGATCCGCGCCGGCTGTTCGACGGCTTCTTCAGCACCAAGGCCGGCGGCATGGGCATGGGCCTGCCGATCTGCCGAACCATCGTTGAGGCCCATGGCGGCGAGATCGAGGCCGCGAACCGGCCCGGCGGCCCCGGCGCCCGCTTCGCCATCGCGCTGCCGGCCCTACCCATACCAAGGTCTTAGTCGGGGATACTCCCGTAGAATTGGCGCGCGCCCGGCCCGCGCGCAATTTCCCGTGCGACGCAAGGGAGACGCGGCCATGACCAAGACCATCGTGCTCATCCACGGAGCCTGGCTCAATTCGAAGAGCTGGGAAGGCTTCAAGGCCCGCTACGAGGCGAAGGGCTTCACCGTCATCGCGCCGGACTGGCCCTATGACGATCGCGATCCCGCCGAGCTGCGCGCCTCGCTCCGCCCCGAGCTCGCCCGCCTTGGCCAGCGCGAGATCATCGCCCATTACGAGAGGATCATCCGGGCGCTGCCCGAAGAGCCGATCCTGATCGGCCATTCGATGGGCGGGGTCGCGGTGCAGCATCTGCTCGACCGCGGCCTCGGAGTCGCCGGAGTCGCGATCGACACCGCGCCGACGCCCGGAGTGCCGCTCGGCTGGCAGGCGATCCTCTCGGCGCTGCCGGTGCTCGGCGATCCGTTCAGCTGGCGCAAAGCCAAGGTGATGTCGCGCAAATTCTTCCGGAACCGCTTCGCCCAGACCGCGCCCAGGGACCAGGCGGATGCGCTCTACGATCGCTACATCGTGCCCACCCCGGGCCGGGTCTATTGGAACGGAGTCGTCAACAAGATCAGGATCGACTGGACGAACCCGCGCCGGGCGCCGCTGCTTCTGATCGCCGGCGAGAAGGATCTGATCGCGGACGCGAGCATGATCCGGGCGATCTGGCGGAAGCAGAGCCAGGCCCCCTCGCTCACCGAATATAAGGAATTTCCCGGCCGCTCGCACTGGACCGGGATCGACGAGGGCTGGGAGGAGGTCGCCGACTTCGCGCTCGAATGGGCGCTGCGCAACGCCCGCCCCGGCCGAACCGCGCCGGCCGAAGCCGCGCTGGCCGCCTGAACGGGTTCCTCACGCGAAGCCAGGAGACGGGACATGGCATTCATCACGACCAGCGACGGCGCCGAGATCTTCTACAAGGACTGGGGGGCCCGCGAGGCGCAACCGATCGTCTTCCACCACGGCTGGCCGCTGAGCGCCGACGATTGGGACAGTCAGATGCTGTTCGTCCTCGGCCACGGCTTTCGGGTGATCGCCCACGATCGCCGCGGCCACGGACGCTCCAGCCAGACATCCGGCGGCCACGAGATGGACACTTATGCCGCCGACGTCGCCGCGCTCGCCGAAGCGCTCGACCTCCGGGACGCGGTCCACATCGGCCATTCGACGGGCGGCGGCGAAGTGGCCCGTTACGTCGCGCGCGCCGCGCCGGGCCGGGTTTCGAAAGCCGTCCTGGCCGGCGCGGTGCCGCCGGTCATGGTCAGGTCGGACTCCAATCCCGGCGGTCTGCCGATCGAGGTGTTCGACGGCTTTCGCGCCGCTCTGGCGGCCAATCGCGCCCAGCTCTACATCGATGTCCCGACCGGCCGGTTCTACGGCTTCAACCGGCCGGGAGCGGCGATCTCGCAGGGGCTGATCGACAATTGGTGGCGCCAGGGCATGATGGGCGCGGCCAATGCCCATTACGAATGCATCAAGGCCTTCTCCGAAACCGACTTCACCGACGACCTCAAGGCGATCGAAATTCCGGTCCTCGTCGCGCACGGGACGGACGACCAGATCGTGCCCTATGCGGACTCGGCGCCGCTGTCGGTCAGGCTGCTCAGAAAGGGCATTCTGAAGAGCTACGACGGCCTGCCCCACGGCATGCTGTCCACCCATCCCGACATCCTCAATCCCGATTTGCTCGCCTTTGTCCGCGGCGAGCCGCTGACGGCGGGCGCGTAGGCGCGCGCCGCCATTTGCGATGAACGCTCGAAGCCTTCCCTTGCCGCCGGCTCGGCCTTGAAAGGACGATGCGCATGACAAAGACGATCGTCCTCGTGCACGGCGCCTGGGTCACGCCCGAATCCTGGGACATTTTCCGTCAGCCGTTCGACGCGGCCGGCTATGCCGTCCACGCCCCCGCCTGGCCGCTCGTCGAAGGCCGTTCGGCCGCGGAGCTGAACGCGGAGCCGCCCGGGCAATTCGGCGGCCTCACGCTCGGCAGAATAGCGGACAAATACCAGGCGTTCATCGCGACCCTGCCCCAATCCCCGATCCTGGTCGGCCACAGCTTCGGCGGCCTGCTGGTCCAGATGCTGCTCGACCGCGGCGTCGGCGCCGCGGGGGTCGCGATCAACCCGGCCCCGATCGGCGGGATCGTTCCGGGACCGAGCGCGCTTCGAGCCATCGCGCCGATCCTGCTTCGGTCCCTGGCCTGGCGGAGGGCTTATCGGTTTACGCGCTGGCGCTTCGCCGAGCTTTTCGCCAACGGCGCGTCCGAAATGGCGGCGGGCAAGGCCTATGACCGGTTCGTCATTCCGGCGCCGGGGATGATCTTCCACCAGGCGGCCTTCTGGCTCGGCACCGGAATCAGGCCCGACCGGCGCAAGCAGCCGCTGCTCATCACCGGCGGCGGCGAGGACCGGCTGATCTCGCCTTATTTGTCGCGGGCCGCCTATCGCCGCCAGCGCCGGTCGCCGGCGCCCACCGACTATATCGAATTCCCCGGCCGCTCCCATTTTCTCATCGCCGAGCCCGGCTGGGAGACGGTCGCCGCGAGCGCTCTGAGCTGGATCGAAAACCTGCCCGAGGGCCGGCCCGCCTCGCCCTCGTTCCAGCGCTCGGCGCCGGGACCGCTGGCGCTTGCCGGCTAACGCCGTTCCCGCCACCAAGGAGGCCGTCATGATTCGAATCCTGCTCTTGCTCGTCGGGTTGTTTTCCGCGGTCCCCGCCGCGGCCCGGATCGCGCCTTTCCCGGCGGGCTTCGCGATCCGCGAAGTCGACACCAACGGCGTTCGGCTCCATGTCCGGGTCGGCGGCCGTGGTCCCGCGGTCCTGCTGCTGCACGGCTATGGGGAGACCGGGGACATGTGGGCGCCGTTGGCGGCCGATCTTGCTCGCGACCATATGGTGATTGTGCCGGATCTGCGCGGGCTCGGCCTGTCGTCACGGCCGGCCGGAGGCTATGACAAGAAGATGCAGGGCCGCGACATGGCGGGCCTGCTCGATGCGCTGAAGGTTCCGCGGGCGGATCTGGTGACCCACGATATCGGCAACATGGTGGGCTATGCCTTCGCCGCGCAGTTTCCCGACCGGGTCGGCAGGTTCGTGCTCATCGATGCGCCCTTGCCCGGGGTCGGGCCCTGGGAGGAGATCCTCAAGAATCCGCTGCTCTGGCATTTCCGCTTCGGCGGCCCGGACATGGAGCGGCTGGTGGCCGGGCGAGAGCGCATCTATCTCGACCGCTTCTGGAATGAATTCTCGGCCGATCCCAAAAGGTTCAGCGAAGCCGCCCGAACCCATTACGCCAAGCTTTATGCGCTCCCCGGCGCCATGCATTCGGGCTTCGCCCAGTTCGCCGCGTTCGACCAGGACGCCGCCGACAACCGGGCCTTCGTCGCGAAGGGAAAATTGCACATGAAGGTGCTGGCCCTGGGCGGGGAACGCTCGTTCGGCTCGACGATGGCGACTGTCATGCGCTTCGCCGCCGACGACGTCGAGGGCGCGATCGTGCCGAATTCGGGCCACTGGATCATGGAGGAGAATCCCCAGGCTACGGTGAAGCTCGTCCGCGCCTTTCTGGACCTGCCATGATCCGACCCGCCGCCTCCATCGTCGAGACCCGCGCCGCGCAGATGTTCCCCGTCCTGACCGCAGCGGAAATCGCGCGGCTGCGCCGTTTCGGCGAGCCGCGCCGCTACCCGGACGGCAAGGCCCTGGCCAGAGTGGGCGACCCGGGCCACGGCATCGAGATCCTGCTCGCCGGCGAAGTCGAGATCAGCCAGCACGACGAATATCGCCGCCGCGAGCCGATCGTTACCCACGGGCCCGGAGGGTTCGTCGGCGAGCTCGGCCAGCTTTCCGGCCAGCCCTTTCTTATCGACGCTTATTGCAAGGGCGACGTCGAGGTGCTGGCGATCGCGCCGGGCCGTCTGCGCGCCTTGCTCGTCGCCGAGGCGGAGCTGGGCGAGCGGATCATGCGGGCGCTCATCCTGCGCCGCGTCGGCCTCATCGAAACCGGGGCCGGCGGTCCGGTCATCGTCGGCCGGGAGGGCGACAGCGACGTCCTCCGCCTCGAGGGATTCCTCTCGCGCAACGGCCACCCCCATCAGCGGCTGGACCCGGAGGCGGACGCCGACGCGCGCGCCCTGATCGATCGCTTCCAGGTCGCGGAGGAGGCGCTTCCGATCGTCCTGTGCCCCGGGGGCCAGCTGCTCCGCAACCCGACCATCGGCGCGCTCGCGCGGTGCCTCGGCCTGGTCGGCCCGATCGATCCCGACCGGGTCTTCGACCTCATCGTCGTCGGCGCCGGTCCGGCCGGTCTGGCCACCGCCGTCTACGCCGCTTCCGAAGGGCTCGCGGTCCTCGTGCTCGACTGCCGCGCCTTCGGGGGGCAGGCCGGCGCCTCGTCGAGGATCGAGAATTATCTCGGATTTCCCACCGGCATTTCCGGAATCGCCTTGATGGCCCGCGCCTTCAACCAGGCCCAGAAGTTCGGAGTCGAGATGGCGATTCCCGACGAGGCGGTGAAGCTCGAATGCGATGACGGCGGCGACCGGCGCCTCGGCCTGGCCAATGGCGAACGCATCCGCGCCCGAGTCGTAGTGCTTGCGACGGGCGCCCGTTACCGGCGCCTGGACGTGGCCAATCTGGAGGATTTCGAGGGCTCGTCGGTTCATTACTGGGCGTCGCCGCTCGAAGCGAAGCTGGCCGCCGGACAGGACGTGGCTTTGGTCGGCGGCGGAAATTCGGCGGGTCAGGCGGTGGTGTTTCTGGCCGGTCACGCCCGCCACGTCACCCTGATCGCCCGCCGCCCCCTCGAGGAGACGATGTCCGCTTATTTGGTCGAGAGGATCGCCGGCCTGGCCAATGTCGAGGTGGTGCCGGGCGCCGAAATTTGCGCGCTCGAAGGCCGCGACCGGGCGCTCGAGGCGATTCGCTGGCGGCCTCGAGGTTCGCAGACGGATATTCGCCGCGCCTGCCGCCATCTCTTCCTGTTCATCGGCGCCGAGCCCAATACGGACTGGCTCGCCGGCTCCGGCCTCGAGCTCGACGCGCGCGGCTTCATCCTCACCGGAGCCGAAGCGAGAGCCGGCGGCCTGGCGCTCGAGACCAGCCGCCCCGGAATCTTCGCGGTCGGCGACGTCCGCGCCGCTTCGGTCAAGCGAGTCGCTTCGGCGGTCGGCGACGGCGCCCAGGTCGTCGCGTCGGTTCACGCCTATCTGACCGATCGCCCGCCTCCGGTCGCGGCCGCGGTGCCGGAGATCGCCCTATGACGCTCCCGGGCCCCGGTTTCGCCGGCAGCCGGCGCCAAAGCGCCTCGCCGAAAGCTTATTGAAGCGAGCGCGCGAAGCCGCCGGGTGCGCAGCCGACTCGGCGGCGGAACGCGGTGCTGAAGGCGCTGGCGGATTCATATCCGACCTCTTCGGCCAGGCGATCAAGCGGCATTCCGCCGCGCCCGAGCGCGTCCCTCGCCCGCGCCATCCGCCAGCGAGCGAGATATTCCATCGGCGCGCACCCCACCGTCGACCTGAACCGCGCCGCGAAGGCCGATCGCGACAGGCAGGCGATCTGCGCAAGGCTCGCGACCGTCCATCGCCGGCCGACGTCCGCATGAAGGGCGCGCAGGGCTCTGGCCACGGCCGGATCGCGAAGGCCGGCCAGCAGCCCCGCCTCAAGCGAGCCCTCCTCGCTTATCGTCTCGCGGCGCAGCGCCTCGATCAGCATCACTTCGAGAAGGCGCCGAAGGATCATCTCTCCGCCGGGCCGGTCGGCTTCGCACTCGTCCCTGATCAGGCCGACGACGCGCGAAAGAGAAGTCGTGTCGGCGGCCTGAACGTGGATTAATTCCGGAAGCAAGGCGACCAGCAGCGGCGCGTTCGCGGGTTCGATCCGGAAGCTGCCGCCCAGCATCCGGAAATCGGGCTCGCCCCCGGCCAGACCATGCCGCACCGGCGTCGCGGCCGGTCGCGCCGCGACGCACTCGGCGCCCGGCCGGCTCGTCATGGAGAATGCGGGGGTGGCCGGGAGCAGGACGAAGTCCCCGCGCGCGAGTCGAACCGGCGCGCGCGCGCCGAGCGCGACCCAGCACTGGCCGTCGAGGACGAGCGCGAAGCCGGGCTGTTCGTAAGCTTCATAGCAGACCCCCCATTCGCCGCGGGCCGTGATCGGCTTCGAGATGGCCGCATGAGGACGAAGGAGGGCGATCACGTCGCTGAGCGGCTCCATTGGACGATCCGTAATGAATTCTGGACTAGCCATTATAGAACGTCTTTTGCTTCTGTCTATTCTGGCCCGACACCCAGGAGGCCAGAATGACCAGGACCGCACTCATCACCGGCACATCGTCCGGCTATGGCAAAGCCATGGCGGAGCTCTTCCTCGCTCGAGGCTGGAACGTCGTCGCCACGATGAGGCGCCCCGATCCCGATATCTTCGAGGGGCCTGCCGATCGCCTGAAAATTCTCCGTCTCGACGTGACCGATGCGGCCAGCATCGCCTCGGCCGTCGCGGAGGGCGTCGCGCATTTCGGGGCGATCGACGCGCTCGTGAACAATGCCGGCATCGGCCTCGCCTCGGCCGTCGAGGCGACGCCCGATCCGGTGGTCCGCGAAATCTTCGAGACCAACACGTTCGGCGTCTTCGCCATGTGTCGCGCGATCATCCCGTTGATGCGCGGGCAGGGCCATGGCGTGATCGTCAACGTCACCTCCAGCGCGACCATCGGCCCGATGCCGCTCGTCGCGATCTACGCCGGCAGCAAATGCGCGGTGGAGGGGTTCACGGAGTCCCTCTCCTATGAGCTGCACCCGTTCGGCATCGCCGCGCGCCTCGTCGAGCCCGGCTATGCGCCGACGACCAGCTTCACCGCCAATGGCATGCCGCGCATGGCAGGGCTGATCCCGCCGGCGTACAGCGAATTCGCCGAGGCCTGCTTCGCCAAAATGGCCGATTATCCGACGGCCTATTGCAGCGAGCAGGAGGTCGCCGAAGCGACCTTCGCCGCCGCCACCGACCAGGGCCGGGCGATCCGCTATCCCGCCGGGCCGGACACGAGGATGCTGGCCGGGCTGCGCTGGTCGACCTCCGAGGATCGGTATCTGGGCCGCATGCGCGAAATGTTCGAGCCCGCGAATTCAGGCGGCCGAGCGTTCGGCGACAGGTCGGCGCCGTAAGCCGGACTGCGTGATCGAGGGCGGCGAATAGGCCGCCCCCTCCAGTGGGGCCACATCCACCCCCGGCGGCACGATCTCGTCGATCCGATCGCGCGATCAGGCTCTGCGCGATGCATATGGCGCGCGCGCTGCCGGCGGCGGCCGTCGCCGCTCCGCCGGAGCTGGAGTGGATCGAGAGCTGCCGGCCGCTTCATGAGAAATGCCTGGCTGCCGCCGGGTGAGCGAACGGAGCTCCCCGCGACACCCGATCCGTTTTAGAAATCGACCTGAGCCCGAAGCGCCAGCGTATCGACGCCGAAGCTGCGCAGGTTGATCGGCTCGCTGGAGCCGGGGACGACGGTCGCGGCCCGGGGCCCGCCTTCGTAGCGGCCGCGGGCATATTGGGCCTGGAAGCGGACATAGTCGATCGGGCTCCAGATCAGGCTGAGCTCGTAGCCGAGCTGGCGGCCGCCATTGACGTAGGTCGGGGCGATCGAGGCGCCGTCGAAGACCCGGTCGCGAAGGTCGAGCCAGTCGAGACGGGCGTTGAGCTGGAGCGAACCCCAGCCGCCGTCGTTGAACGGGTGGAGCACCTTGGGACGGTCCCAGCGCCCGCCTTTGTAGCCGCGGCTCTCGCCGGTGAAATAATAGCCGACCTCCGCATAGGCCGAGCGGAAATCGGGATTGCCGGCGTAGAAGACGCCGCCCGCCGCGCCGTCATTGGCGCCGAACGTCCGGCCGGGCCGGTAGCCGCGAACCCAGACCTGCTGGGCTTCGGCGGCGACGTGGAACGAGTCCACGATCGCGCCGAACTCGACGCCGGCGATGTCGTCGCCGTCGGCGGCGATGGCGCCGGTGTCGACGAAGCGCTGGTCGGTGACCTGGGTGAACGGGCGGGCGCGATACTGGACGTTCCGGGCGTCGCGCTGGGCGACGCGGTGCTGGAAATTGGCCCCGAGGTGGAGCCGGGCGTCGCCCAGCTCGGGCGCGAAGGTGCCGCGCACGCTGGCCTGCCAGCCGGTGCGGTTGAAGGCGGCGTTGTTGATCTCCTGCCCGAACAGCCCCGCCGTCAGCGTGTAGCGATCCTCGTCCGGGTCAAGCAGCGCGACGGCAATGCCGAGGCGGCGATTGTAGGCGAAGGCGTCGGTGAACGAGGCGCGCTCGAGGAAGCTGGTGAGGCGCGAGCTGGTCATCGTCTCGAGGCTTGAGAGCGGATAGAAATTGCCGATCGTCACCTTGATCGGGCTTTTCGCGCGCTGCCAGGTGAGGACGACGTCCTCATAATCGACGGCGCCCTGGGCGAAGTTGAACTCGACATTGTAGCCGAAGCCGCCCGGCAGCGCGCCCTCGGCGCCCAGCACCAGCCGCCGGGCGCGGCCGTTCCAGCCGAGGTTGTTGTAGTTGAGGCCGCCGACCGTGCCGGCAAGCTCGGGCCCCGGGGCGCCGACGAAGCCGGCGTCGAACTGGGCCAGACCCTTGGGCTTGAAGCTGAAGCCGGACTTCCTGTCCTCGAACTGGGGCGCACCCTTCCAGGCCGGCGCCGCGGAAACGGCCTGCGCCGCCGGCTGCGGCGCGGGCGCGGCCGGCTGCGGCGCGGGCGCGGCCGGCGCCTCACGCGCCGCCTTGAGCTCGGCGACCTCGGCGCGAAGCGCCGCTATCTCCTCGCGCATCGCCGCCACGTCGGCCGCGACGTCGGCGGGAAGGGGCTCGGCGGCGGCAATCGCCGGAGCGGCGCCGGTCGTAGCGAGCAGGGCGGCGAGGAAAGCGGATCGGGCCATTCGGCAACTCCCGTTGAGGTTCGAAACAGATTTAAGACACCGACATTGCGGTTCCGCGACAGGAGAGTGACAATTTTATGACGATTTTTTCGTCACGCCGGGTGTGACTGAGCGGTTTGTACCGGCGCACGGAGAGGCGGCGCGACGAAGAAATCCGCACTTCGCGCTTTCCGCCGGCGCCGGCAGGCGGCCGGCCTTGCGGACGGCGCCCGCTAGCAACGCCTCCCGGAAGCCCGCTAAGGGCGAGCTCATGCCCTTGCCCGTCTCCCGGCGGCGGCTTGCCGCAGGCCTCATCGTCGCCATCGCCTTCGGCGGCGCCCTGCTCGCGGGCGAGGCCGCGTGGGCGGCCCTGCTCGGGCTGATCGGAGGCGCCGGCGCCGTGCTCGTCGGCTGGCGAGCGCATTTCTTCCCGGAGCCGAGCGCCCCGCCGCCGACTCCGGACGATGGACGCGATCGCTGGGCGCGCGAGATCGTCGCGGCGATGCCGGAGCCGATGCTGCTGATCGAAAGCGGGCGTATCGTCGTCGCCAACCCGGCCGCGAAGGATTTGCTGGGCCAGTGGATCGAGGGCCAGGACGCGAGGCTGGCCATGCGCCACCCGGCCAGCGTGGAGCGCCTCTCCCGTCCGCCGGCGCCGGGCGGCGGCCTCGAGCAGATCGAGGTGGTCGGCATCGGCCATGCCGACCGGCGCTGGCTGATGACGGTCGCGCCCCTCGCGGACGGCGCCCGGCTCGTCCACCTCAGCGACCGAAGCGAGGCGATCGCCGCCGAGCGGATGCGGGTCGATTTCGTCGCCAACGCCAGCCACGAGCTTCGCACGCCGCTCGCCATCGTCCTCGGTTTCATCGAAACGCTTCAGGACAGCGCGACCGCCGAAGACGCCGAAGTCCGGGACCGCTTCCTCGGCCTGATGTACGGCGAGGGGAAGCGGATGCAGCAGCTGATCGAGGATCTGATGTCGCTGTCGCGGATCGAGGCGGAACGGTTCAACCCGCCCCGCGACGCCGTCGACCTGGTCCAGCTGGTCGAGGAGGTCCGGGCCGGCTGCGCTCAGCTGCTTCGCGAAAGGTCCAACGATCTGGTGGTCGAGACGCGCAGCCTGCCCGCGATCGTGCCCGGCGACCGGGCGCAGCTTCTCCAGCTGATCCGCAACCTCATCGTCAATGCGGTCAAATATGGCCGCGCCGAATCGCCGGTCACCGTGCTGATCGAGGACGACGGCCCCGACATGATCCGAATCGGCATCGCCGACCGGGGCGAGGGAATCGCCGCCGAGCACCTGCCGCGCCTGACGGAGCGATTCTACCGGGTCGAGGCCGGCCGAAGCCGCGCCGTCGGCGGGACCGGGCTCGGCCTCGCCATCGTCAAGCATATCGTCAGCCGCCACCGCGGGCGGCTGGAGATCCGGAGCACGGTGGGCGAAGGAACCACCGTGCTCGTCTCGCTGCCGCGCGCGTCAGAGCCGCAATCGTCTCCATTGTCATGAAACCGTCACGCAAGAGTCGCAGGACTCACATCGAACCGACGTAGGGCGGTCGCCGGGGCCCGTTACCGGGGTTCGATGGAGGCAGAGAAAATGAAGAAGAGCTATTTCGCCGCGGCGGCCGCCCTGGCGCTCGCCGCCTGCGGGCAGCAATCCGGCGGGGGCGCACAGGGCCGGCAGATCCAGATCGTCGGCTCCTCGACGGTCTATCCGTTCACCACGGCGGTCGCCGAGCAGTTCCAGCGGACCAATCCCGGGATGAGCGCGATCGTCGAATCGACGGGGACGGGCGCGGGCATGAAATTGTTCTGCGCCGGAGTCGGCGACCAGCATCCGGACATGACCAACGCGTCGCGGCGGATCAAGAAGTCGGAATATGACGATTGCGCGAAGAACGGCGTGAAGCAGATCGTCGAGATCCCGGTCGGGATCGACGGGCTCGCGCTGATCGAGGGCAAGAGCGGCGCCGCGATGAGCCTCACCGTCCGCGACGTCTACGCCGCGCTCGCCGCCAATCCGTTCGGCAAGCCCAACACGGCGAAGACCTGGAAGGACGTCAACCCGGCGCTGCCCGCGGTCGCCATCCAGGTCTACGGTCCGCCGCCGACCTCCGGGACCCGCGACAGCCTCGCCGAGCTGATCCTCGAGAAAGGCTGCGAGTCCGACCCGGCGATGAAGGCGCTGAAGGAGAGCGACAAGGACAGGCACAAGGATCTGTGCACCAAGGTCCGCGAGGACGGCGCCTATGTCGAAGCGGGCGAGAACGACAATCTGCTCGTCCAGAAGGTCGCCGCCAATCCGGGCGCGATCGGCGTGCTCGGCTATTCCTTCCTCGAGGAGAATATGGACAAGGTGAAGGGCATCCCGCTCGGCGGAATCGCGCCGACGGCGGAGACCATCTCGAGCCTCACCTATCCGGGCGCGCGCCAGCTCTACCTCTATGTGAAGGGCGAGCATCTGAGCGTCATCCCAGGGATGAAGGAGTTCCTCGCCGAATATGCGCGCGCCTGGGCCGCCGGCGGCTATCTCGAGCGCCGCGGCCTCATCCCCTCGCCGGCCGACGTCCAGGCCCGGGGTTCGGAAGCGGCGACCAGGCTGACGGCGATGACGGCCGACGGGCTGAAGTGAGGATTGCGTCTTCCAATTCCTCCCCTGCCTTTGCAGGGGAGGGGGACCATGCGAAGCATGGTGGAGGGGCACTTCTGACTCCGAAGAACCCCTCCACCGCGCTGCGCGCGGTCCCCCTCCCCCGGAAAGCCGGGGGAGGAATTTAAGCATGTCCCCACTCGCCGTCCTCATCCTGGTCCTCGGCCTCGCTTTGCTCGGGTGGCTGTCGGCCCGCGCTCGAGCCATGGCCTTCGCGGCTCCGGGCGGGCCGAGGCCCCATTCGCTGCCCGGCTACCATGGCTGGTACGTCGCGATCTGGGCGGCGCTTCCGGCCCTTATCTTCCTGCTTCTGTGGGCGCCGCTGAGCGACCGGCTGGTGATGGATGCGGTGCTTGGCAGTCCGGCGGGGGCGAACCTTCCGCCGTTCGAGATGCAGCGCAATGCGATCCTGCAGGAGACTCGAGAGCTGGCCGCGGGGCTTAGGCAGTCGAGCTTCTACCCCGAAGCGCGCGAGCTGGCGCCGGTCTACGGCTCGGCGCTCTCGCGCTACCGGCTGATCGGCGCGATCGCCGCTTTGCTCCTCGCCTTCGCCGGCGGCGCCTTCGCCTACAGCCGCATCGGCCCCGCCTTCAGGGCCCGGACCCGGGTCGAGCGGCTGATCATGCTGGCGCTCCTGCTCGCCTCGCTGATCGCGATCCTGACGACGCTCGGGATCGTCCTCTCGCTCCTCTTCGAATCCTTGCGCTTCTTTTCGATGGTCTCGCCCGCCGAATTCCTGTTCGGGACGACCTGGAGCCCGCAGACCGCAATGCGGGCCGACCAGGCGGGCTCGTCGGGGGCGTTCGGCGCGATCCCCTTGTTCTGGGGCACGATTTTCATCGGCGCGATCATCGCCATGATCGTCGCCATCCCGCTGGGCCTGATGAGCGCCATCTACCTCACTCAATACGCCCGCCCCGTGGTGCGCCGGTGGATGAAGCCGCTGCTCGAGATGCTCGCCGGGGTACCGACCATCGTCTACGGCTATTTCGCCGCTCTGACCGTCGCTCCGGCGATCCGGGACTTCGGCCAGTCTCTCGGCATCCCGGCCTCTTCGGAGAGCGCGCTCGCGGCCGGACTCGTCATGGGCATCATGATCATTCCGTTCGTCTCCTCGATGGCGGACGATTCGCTGACCGCGGTTCCCCAATCGATGCGGGACGGATCCCTGGCGATGGGCGCGACGACTTCGGAGACCATACGGAAAGTGCTCGTCCCGGCCGCCTTGCCGGGAATCGTCGGCGGGGTCCTGCTCGCCGTCAGCCGGGCGATCGGCGAGACGATGATCGTCGTCATGGCCGCCGGCCTTTCGGCGAACCTCACCGCCAATCCCTTCGCCAGCGTCACCACGGTGACCACCCAGATCGTGCAATTGCTGACCGGCGACCAGGAGTTCGACAGTCCCAAGACGCTCGCCGCCTTCGCGCTCGGCCTGGTGCTGTTCATCGTCACCCTGCTTCTCAACATCGTCGCCCTGCGCGTCGTGAAGAAATATCGCGAAGCCTATGAGTAGCGCCCCGAACCGAATCCCGACCGACTGGTCCTCGCCTGAGATGAGCGGGCGGATCCGGCGGCGCTACGCCGCCGAGCGCCGTTTCCGCTGGATCGGCCTCGGCGCGATCCTTCTGTCGGCGGGCTTCCTCGCCTTGCTCCTCTTCACGATGGTGGCGAGCGGCGCCCGCGGCTTCACCCGGACCGAGGTCCGGCTCGACATCGACTTCGCGAAGGCCGCCTTGTTCCTGGACCCGGCCACCGTCCGGGCGAGCGGCGCCAAGGCGGCCCTGGCGGGCTCGGATCTGCAGGGCGTCGTCGCGAAGGCGGCGGAGGCCCGCTACGGCCCTCAGGGGGCGAGGCTGTTCGCCGACACCGCATGGCTCGAGGTGCTGGACGCGATCGAGTCGGATCCGTCCGTCCTGACGCGCACCGCCGTTTTGTGGCTGCCCGCCTCGACCGGCGTCGACATCGCCGCCAAGAGCGACGGCGACCCCGCCGCCGAGCGCACCTACGAACGCCTGAAAGCCGGAAATGCGGCGCGCACGCGCTTCAACACCGGCTTCCTGACCTCCGCAGACGCCACCGATCCGGCTGCGGTGGGCATCTGGGGGGCGTTCAAGGGCTCGCTTCTGACGATGCTGGTGACCATCGCCATCGCCTTCCCGATCGGCCTGCTGTCGGCCATCTATCTCGAGGAATATGCGCCGAGGAACCGCTGGACCGACCTGATCGAAGTCTCGATCAACAATCTCGCCGCCGTGCCCTCGATCATCTTCGGGCTGCTCGGCCTCGCCGTCTTCCTCAACGTGATGCACATGCCGCGCTCGGCGCCGATCGTCGGGGGATTGACGCTGGCGCTGATGACGATGCCGGTGATCGTCATCGCCGGACGCAACGCGATCAAGTCGGTGCCGCCCTCGATCCGAGACGCCGCGCTCGGCGTCGGAGCGAGCCGCATCCAGGTCGTCTACCACCATGTCCTGCCGCTCGCATTGCCCGGAATCCTGACCGGGACGATCATCGGCATGGCGCGGGCGCTCGGCGAGACCGCGCCGCTGTTGATGATCGGCATGAGGGCGTTCATCGCGACCCCGCCAGGGGGCGTCGCGGATCCTGCCACCGTGCTCCCGGTGCAGATCTTCCTGTGGTCGGACGAGGTCAGCCGCGGCTTCGTCGAGAAGACCTCGGCGGCGATCATCGTCCTTCTGGTCTTCCTGATGGCGATGAACGGGGTGGCCATCTATCTCAGGAACAAGTTCGAGAGGCGCTGGTGAATTTCATGATCGAAGAGAAGGACAGGACCGAAGCCGCGCCCGGCGTCGCCGAAAGCGCGCCGAAGATGCGGGCCCGGGACGTCGACGTCTGGTACGGCGGGAAGCAGGCGATCAGGCAGGTCTCGATCGAGGTGCGGCAGGAGCATGTCACCGCCTTCATCGGCCCGTCGGGCTGCGGCAAATCGACCTTTCTGCGCACCTTGAACCGGATGAACGACACCATCCCCAGCGCCAAGGTGACCGGGGAGATCGAGCTGGACGGCGAAGACATTTATGCAAGCGGCATGGACGTCGTTCAGCTTCGCGCCCGAGTCGGCATGGTGTTCCAGAAGCCGAATCCCTTTCCCAAGTCGATCTACGAGAACGTCGCCTACGGCCCCCGAATCCATGGGCTTGCGGCCGGGCGGCAGGATCTCGACGCGATCGTCGAGCGGTCGCTGAAGCGGGCCGGCCTGTGGGAGGAAGTGAAGGACCGCCTGACCGAGAGCGGCACCGCTTTGTCCGGCGGCCAGCAGCAGCGGCTCTGCATCGCCCGGGCGATCGCGGTCGATCCCGAGGTCATCCTGATGGACGAACCCTGCTCGGCCCTCGACCCGATCGCGACGGCGAAGATCGAGGAGCTGATCCACGAGCTTCGCGGCCGCTACGCCATCGTCATCGTCACCCACAACATGCAGCAGGCCGCCCGGGTCTCGCAGCGCACGGCTTTCTTCCATCTCGGCGAGCTGCTCGAATATGGCGAGACGTCGGAGATCTTCACCAATCCAAAGGTCGAGAGGACCAAGGATTACATCACCGGCCGCTACGGCTGAGGAACCCCAACATGGCAACCACCGGTCACACGCTCAAAGCCTTTGACGACGATCTCAACCAGCTGCGCGCCAGCATCGCCGAGATGGGCGGGCTCGCCGAGGCGGCGATCGCGGCGGCGATGCGCGCCCTCGCCGAGCGCGACAGCGACGGCGCCCGGCTGGTCGTCGACGGCGACCGGCGGCTCGACGCGATGGAAGCCGAGATCGAGACTCTCGCGGTCCGCATCATCGCCTTGAGGGCGCCGATGGCGGACGACCTGCGCGAGGTCGTCGCCGCGCTCAAGATCGTCGGCGTGGTCGAGCGGATCGGCGATTATGCCAAGAACATCGCCAAGAGGGTCCCGGCGATCGAGGACAGCCCGAATTTGAAGCCGCTGTCGCTGCTTCCCGAGATGGCGAGGATCGTCGCCGAGATGGTCCGGAGCGCTCTGGATTCGTTCGTCGCGCGCGACGCGATCAAGGCCGGCCAGGTGTGCGAGCGCGACAAGGCGGTGGACGATTTCTACAATTCCATCTTCCGGACCCTCCTCACCTTCATGATGGAAAGCCCGAACAACATCACGCCCGCGACCCACCTCCTGTTCGTCGCCAAGAATCTCGAGCGGATCGGCGACCATGCCACCACCATCGCCGAGATGGTCTATTTCGCCGCCACCGGGGATCATCTGGGCGAGCGGGAGAAGGGCAGCGACGCGACGAGGCCGGCCGAGCGGTGAGCCGGGGCCGCATCCTGCCGGTCGAGGACGGCCGGGCGCTCGCCATCTTGCCAGGGCCGGCTACGAGACGAAGCAGTCCGCGAGCGGCGGCGAGGCGTTGCCGCTGGGCGCTTTCCAGCGCGCCGAGCGAGCCCGCCGCGCGGCCGCCGGTGTCCTGAAGAGGGCGAACGTCGACGGGGAAAGATCGCTGGCGGAGACGGAGGGATTCGAACCCTCGGTAGGAGTAATCCCCCTACGGCGGTTTAGCAAACCGCTGGTTTCAGCCACTCACCCACGTCTCCAGGCGCGCCGAACGAGGGCCTATATAGGGCGCGGCCTGAAGGTTCAACCGAGCAGCGGGGCTTTTCCGGCGGCCCCGCCGCCCCCCGCAATAGCCGCGGCGCGGCGCCCGGAGTCCTACGGCATTTCGGCGGCCGGCCCGCAAAAAAGCGGCGGGCGCAAGCGGTCCGGCGCGCTATCGACTCGGGTCGTCGCCCGTTCATTGCGGCGAAAGCCTTGAAAGCATTTACTTCCCCCAAAGGAGCGCATGGGGGAGTTTAGGACATGCTGAAGCCCGTTTTCCTGAGGCTCGCGGCCGCCGCCGCTTGGGCCCTGGCCGCCGCTCCGGCGCCGGCGCAGGTCGCCACCATCGATCCCAACATCGCGGCCGAGGTGCCCGCGGCAGAGCCGGCCTGGGAGAGCGACGAGCCCGAATATCAGCCGGTCGACGCCGGAGCGCAGGATGCCGCCGCCGCCCCCGGCTTCGAAGCGGCTGGCGAACCCCGCGCGAGCGAAGCCGCGGCCGCCGACAGCGCGAGCCAGCGCGCCAGCCAGGCCGCCAAGGGCGAGACCATCCCCCTGAAGCGGGTGCTCGGCGCCGCCGAGGGCGTGTTCGGCAAAGGCGCGGAAGGGCTCGCCGACCTCATCGAGGACATATTGCGCGAGCGCGGCGACCCCACCGGCTACGTCACCGGCCGCGAGGCCGGCGGCGCCTTCATCGCCGGCGTGCGCTACGGCTCCGGAACGCTCCATCACGGCGTCGAGGGCGACCGGCGGGTCTATTGGACGGGGCCTTCGGTCGGCTTCGACTTCGGCGCCAATGCCGACAAGGTGTTCGTTCTCGTCTACAACCTCCACGACAGCGAGCGATTGTTCCGCCGCTACCCGGCCGCGGAAGGCAATGCCTATGTCGTCGGCGGCTTCACCGCGAGCTATCTGAGGCGCGGCGACGTCGTCCTCATTCCCGTCCGCCTCGGCGTGGGCGCCAGGCTCGGGATCAACGCCGGCTATATGCGCTTCAGCCAGAAGAATCGCTGGCTGCCGTTCTGAGGCCGGGCAGGAGCGGCGCCCGACCGTATCGACATTCAACTCGGCCGGAGCGCGCAATCCCTCTCCCGTAAGAACGGGAGAGGGGCTGCCTGAGACCTAGGCCAGCCTCGCCGCGATCAGTCCGCGGACCGCGTTGCCGACGAAGAAACCGTCCGCCAGATCCTCGGGCCGCAAATCCGCTTCCGCGGCGCGTCCCGCCTCGATCAGCGCCGCCCTGAGCACACCGGGAAGAAGCCCGCGCGCCAGCGGCGGGGTCAGCAGGCGGCCGCCGCGCTCGACGAACAGGCTGGTGAAGCTGCCCTCCGTCAGGAAGCCCTCGGGATCGACGAAGGCGATTTCGAAGGTTCCCGCCGCAGAACGCGCCTCATCGTAGAAGCGCCGGTCGCTGGTCTTGTGGCGGAGCCGGAAATCCTCGGTCTCGACCGGAAGCGGCGCGAGCGCCACCCGGGCCGGCCCGTCCGGCGCTTCGGGCAGCGGCCGCGATTCGATCGCCAGCGCGCCGCTGCTCGACAGAAGCAGTCTCAACTTGCGCCCCTCCCTGAGGAAGAAGGTCGCCGCCTGGAGCTCGTTGCGCGCATGGTGGCGGTCGAAGGCGAAGCCGAAGGCGTCGGCGCTTCGCTTCAGCCGCGCGAGATGGCGGTCGAGCTCGCTTATGCCTTCGTGGGGATCGAAGCGCATCGTCTCGATGAGGTCGAAGCGTCGGCGCGTGGCCACAAATTCTCCCTTCGCCAGGCATTCGCGCCATTCCTCGGCGGCGTTGCTGTCGGCCACGATCCCCGAACCCAGGCCGAGCCGGGCGACGGTCCCGCCGCGGCTCAGGACGAGGGTCCGGATGGCGACATTGAACGCGGCTTCACCGTCCGGCGCAAGCCTGCCGATACTACCGGTATAGGGGCCCCGCTGTTCCCCCTCGAGCCCGGCGATGATCTCCATCGCCCTGATCTTGGGCGCTCCCGTCACCGATCCGCACGGGAAGATCGCCTCGATGAGGTCGATCCCGTCGCGGCCGCCCTCGACCTCGCCGACGACGGTCGAGGTCATCTGCAGGACGGTCGGATAGGTCTCGACCTCGAACAGGGCCGGCGCCTTGACGGTTCCGGGCCTGGACACGCGCGACAGATCGTTGCGAAGCAGGTCGACGATCATCAGATTCTCGGCGCGTTGCTTGGGGTCCGTGCGAAGCGCTTCCGGGTCGCTGCCCGCCGGCGCCGTGCCCTTCATCGGCCGCGCCGTCACCCGTCCGCCCGCCAGAGTGAAGAAGAGCTCGGGCGAGAAGGAGAGCAGCCAATGCTCGCCGGTGAAAACGATCCCGCCCCACCCCGCCCGCGCCCGCGGCCGGATCGCGGCATAGAGGGCGAGCGGATGCCCGGCCGTCGCCACCTCGGCCCGGAAGGTCAGATTGGCCTGATAGATGTCGCCCTCCAGGATATGCTCGAGCGCACGGGCCACCGCCGCCTCGTGCGCCTCGCGCCCGATGAGCGGCCGCGGCCGCCCCGCCCAGGCGCCGGCGGGGTCCGGCAGCAGCCGGGCCGGGTCGATCTCCTCCCAGCCGTCGAACAGCCCGAACCACAGCAAGGGCGGCCCGTCCGCCCCGGCGCCGGCCGCCAGCGGCGCCAGCTTCGGCTCGAGCGCAAGGCCGGCCTCATAGCCGACGAATCCGGCCGAGTGCCGCCCGCGCAGCCGCTCCAGCGCCGGCCGGACCTCGCCGGGGCGGCGCGCCTCGACGATCCCGGCCGGATCGCGGTAGAGCCGGGCGCGGCCCTCATATTCG
>JBEVDE010000099.1:0-5677 GCA_040514175.1 Allosphingosinicella sp.
CGCCCTTCGGAGCCGCGGCTTCCGGAACGCGAAGAAAGAGACTTCGAACTGAGCGATGAAGAAGGCGCCCCCGAGGGCGGCATGCGGATCGAGGCCGATCTCGTGCGCCAGCTCGCCGAGCTCCTCAACGAGAACGATCTGACCGAAATCGAGGTCGAGGACGGCGACCGCAAGATCGTCGTCAAGCGCAACATCGTCGTCGCGGCCGCCGCGGCCGTCGCTCCGGCCAACCATCCCGGTGCGGTCAAGTCGCCGATGGTCGGCACGGTCTTCCTCGCCGGCGAGCCGGGCGCGAAGCCGTTCGTCTCGCCCGGCGAGACGGTGAAGCAGGGCGACACCCTGCTCATCATAGAGGCGATGAAGGTGATGAACCCGATCGTCGCGCCGCGCGCCGGAACGGTCAGCCAGGTGCTCGTCGTCGACGCCCAGCCGGTGGAATATGACCAGCCTCTCGTGATCCTGGACTGAGATGCCGATCAAGAAGGTCCTCATCGCCAATCGCGGCGAGATCGCGCTTCGGATCCACCGCGCCTGCCACGAAATGGGCATCAAGACGGTGGCGGTCCATTCGACCGCCGACACCGACGCGATGCACGTCCGCCTCGCCGACGAGGCGATCTGCATCGGCCCGCCCGCGGCGGCGGATTCCTATCTGAACATCCCCGCGATCATCTCGGCGGCCGAGATCAGCCACGCCGACGCCATCCATCCCGGCTACGGCTTCCTCTCGGAGAATGCCCGCTTCGCCGAGATCGTCGAATTGCACAACATCATCTGGATCGGCCCCAAGCCCGAGCATATCCGGGTGATGGGCGACAAGGTCGAGGCCAAGCGCACGGCGGCGAAGCTCGGCCTGCCGCTCGTCCCCGGCTCGGACGGCCCGGTCGAAGGGCCCGAGGAAGCGCGCGAGGTCGCCGCGGCGACCGGCTATCCTCTGCTCGTCAAGGCCGCCTCGGGCGGCGGCGGCAGGGGCATGAAGATCGTTCGCTCGGAGGACGAGCTCGACAGCCAGCTCAGCCAGGCCCGGTCCGAGGCGAAGAGCGCGTTCGGCGACGACACCGTCTATATCGAGAAATATCTGGGCGACCCGCGCCACATCGAATTCCAGGTGTTCGGCGACGGCAAGGGCCACGCCGTCCATCTCGGCGAGCGCGACTGTTCGCTCCAGCGCCGGCACCAGAAGGTGCTCGAGGAGGCCGGCTCCCCGGTGATCACGCCGGAGGAGCGCGACCGCATGGGCGGGATCGTCGCCAAAGCGATGGCCGACATGGGCTATCGCGGCGCCGGGACGATCGAGTTCCTCTACGAGAATGGCGAATTCTTCTTCATCGAGATGAACACCCGCCTTCAGGTCGAGCATCCGGTGACCGAATATATCACCGGCATCGATCTCGTCCGCGAGCAGATCAGGATCGCCGCCGGCGAGCCGCTCTCCTGCACCCAGGACCAGGTCCAGTTCCGCGGCCACGCCATCGAATGCCGGATCAACGCCGAGGATCCGGAGACCTTCACCCCCTCCCCCGGCACCGTCAAAGGCTTCCACGCCCCCGGCGGGATGCACGTCCGCGTCGATAGCGGCCTCTACGTCGGCTACAAGGTGCCGCCTTATTACGATTCGATGATCGCCAAGCTGATCGTCTACGGCTCCACCCGCGAACGCTGCATCATGCGTCTCAGGCGGGCGCTGGAGGAGTTCGTCATCGAGGGGATGAAGACGACCATCCCACTGCACCAGAAATTGATCAACGAGCCGGATTTCCTGGCGGGGAATTACACGATCAAGTGGCTGGAGGAGTGGCTGGCGCGCGACGCCGGCTAGGGCCGATGGAGCCACTGTAAGTCGCTCTCCGTCCGTCGCGATGAGGGGCTTGGGCGGAAAGTGCTCCGGCGATTCGCGCCAAGCGAAGAAATGTGGCCATTGTCACAGATCGCCATTGTCCAACTGCGTAGATCGGCTCCTTCACTTTCGTCGAGGTGCCAAGATGCGCAGATCGAATATTCTCGCGGGAATGCTTGCGGTCGCGACGACCGCCTGTTCCCCCGACGGCCCTTCGGCTTATAACACGAACGGCGGCCAGGATCAGCGGGCGGCGAGCGCCAAGGCGGCCGCGGTTCCGGCCATCGAGGAACGCGAATATCGTGGCGCCTGCGACGGCTCGGCCGCGGCCATGGTCAGCCAAACGCAATTCGCGGCGGCCTATGACGAAGACAATGTCATCCGGATCTTCCCGCTGAGCGGCGGCGAGGCGATAAGCCGCCTCGACGCCGGGCAGTACCTTGGCATAGGCGACGGCGAATCCGATCTCGAGGCGGCCGCTCGAATTGGCAACCGAATCTATTGGATCTCCTCGATGGGCCGCAACGACAGCGGCGAGGAGAAACCGGAACGGCGCCGATTCTTCGCGACGGACATCGTCGGCCCCGCTCTGCTGAGGCCGGCCGGCAGTCAGGCCGAGGCGGCCGGCGATCGCCTGTTCAGGGCGATCGTGGCGACGCCGGAGCTGCAACAGTACAACCTGCAGGCGGCCTCGCAATTGCCGACCAAGACGGTTGGCGGCCTGAATATCGAAGGCTTGGCTCCGACTGCGGACGGCGGCTTGATCCTTGCTTTTCGAGCACCCTTGCGCCCGCTCGATCCCGCCGGCGACCGCCGGGCTATCGTCGTGACCCTCGCCAATCCGGGCGATGTGATCGCGGGTCAGGCGGCGCAATTCATCAATGCCGGCGATATCCGACTGGGCGACCGCGGGATACGGAGCCTGGAGTACCGGCCGGACACGGGCGACTATCTGATCCTCGCCGGAGCGTTCGACGAGGAAAGTCGGTTCGCCTTGTTCAGGTGGACCGGACGGCTCGCGGACGAACCGGTGCAGCTGGACGCCGATCTCGACCCGTTAAACCCGGAGAGCCTGTCACTGCTTTCAGACGGGCGATTGCTGGTGCTGAGCGACGATGGCGAGGTCCAGGTCGACGGTCGCAAATGCAAGAGCAACAGGACGCCTGCCGAGCGCCGAAGCTTCCGTGCACGTGTCATCAGGCTCGACTGAGCCTATCGAAGGGAGATAGACAATGGCGAATGTCGGTGAGGTCCTGGGCGGCCTCGACCCCCTCTTCCGTGATCGATTCCTCGAGCTTCTGGACAGGTGCCGGACGGCGGGGTTTCGGGTTGTCCCCTACGATGGCGCCCGAAGCCCATGGCAGCAGGCAATCTATTGGCGTCAGTCACGGACCAGGACCGAGGTCCTGCGGCAGATCGAGCAGCTCCGGAATGACGGCGCGGAATATATTGCTCAGATCATGGAGGAAGTCGGGCCGCACTCGGGCAGGCATGTCACCGACGCCATCCCCGGAAAGAGTTTTCATCAATACCGGCGGGCGGTGGACAGCTACATCGAAAGTCCGGACACCCGCAGGGCATTATGGCGGGAACGGGCCAAGGATGAAGCCGAATATGACTTGGCGGTGGATCTTTATGAAAGATTGGGAGAGATCGCCGAATCGCTGGAATTGACCTGGGGCGGCCGGTGGTCGATCGGGGACTTTGGCCATGTACAGCAACAGTTGGCCAGCTCTCCTCTCGAGGAATTTGGAAGCTGGCTCGCTCTGGACGCGGCCCTAAAGGAAGCTTGGCCTCACCCCTGACGCCGAGGCGCAGGCGCAAGGAAGAATTGCACGGGTCGGATCAAGTCCCGCAATGGGTTTGAGGACCGCGCTCACTCATGTTAGCCTCCCGTAGCGGGCTGGGGTTGGTCCCGCTCGTGCGTTTCATCCGCAAGACTGGGGGGCCGGACATGCGCAGCACTCGATTCGGGACTTATCGCAAGCTCGTCGTCGCGGCGCTCGCCTGCACCGCCGGAGCCGCTCCGGCCGCCGCGCCGGTCTTCCTCCACCAGGGCTCGTCCTGGACGCCCGCCGCTCGGGCCGATTTCTACACCCGCGACCAGGGGTCGCGCCTCATTCCCTACGCCTGGGCCAAGGCTCTGAAGGCGCCCAACGGTGCGCCGTTCCTCGCCGACGGCCTCGCCCGCTACGGCTATCTCGCCAATCCGGCCAATGCCAACGGCCTCCCGGTCGGCTTCATGACGGGCAGCTACAACCAGCAGCCCTGGCTGGCGATGAACTGCTCCGCCTGCCACACTCGGCAGATCGTCGTCGGCGCCACCGAATATCGGGTCGACGGCGGCCCCGCCATCGTCGACTTCCACGCCTTGCTGACCGATCTCGACGCCGCCGTCGGCGCCGTGCTCGCCAGCAATTCCGCCTTCGCGGCCTTCGCCGCCCAGGTGCTCGGCCCGGGGGCGCCGCCCGCCAGGGTCGCCGCGCTCAGGCAGGATTTGTCGGATTATCATCTGCGCGAGCACACGCTCGTCACCCGGGCGCTGCCGCCGCAGGGCTGGGGCCTCGGCCGGCTCGACGCCGTCTCCATGATCTACAACCGGCTGGTCGGGATGGACATCGGGCCGGCCCCGCATTTCCTCATTCCCGAGAACATCGCTCTGGCCGACGCTCCGGTCCGCTATCCCTTCCTGTGGAACGCTCCGAAGCAGGACCGGACGCAATGGCCGGGCTTCTCCAGGAACGGCGACGATCTCTTCGCCATGACCCGCAACCTCGGCCAGGTCTATGGGGTCTTCGGCATCTTCCGGCCCAGCCGCCAGGGCGGCCATGTCGATTTCGTGGCCGGCAATTCGGCGCAGTGGAAAGGCCTCGAGCATATTGAGTCGCTCGTCCGCAAGATCGGGGCGCCGCGCTGGGCCTGGCCGCTGGACTCCGCACTCGCCGCCGAGGGCAAGAGAATCTACGAGCGGCCCACCCAGAGCGGCGGCTGTACGGAGTGCCACGGCAAGCGTCCCGGCGCCTTCCGCTTCATTCCGCCGAGCTCGACCTGGGCGACCCCGCTCTGCGACGTCGGCACCGACAGGCGCGAATATGCCATCCTCCACAGGAATGTGAAAAGCGGCGTGTTCGAAGGCGCCAAGGCGCCGGTGGGGCCCGCGATCGGCGCCACTTCCGACACCTTCGCTCTGCTCGGAGTCGCGGTGATCGGATCGATCTTCCAGCAGACCTTCGGAGTCTCGCTGTTCAAATATGGCGGCGTCGAGGCCGCGGCCGTCACTCCGAAGAAGCACAAGCCGGCGGCGGACGAGCTGCTGGCCACCTACAAGCCCGCGTCGCCCGATGCCTGCGGCGGCAAGTCCGGCCCGATCAAATATGAATCGCGCGTGATGCATGGCATCTGGGCGGCGGGGCCCTATCTTCACAACGGTTCCGTCCCGACGCTCGCCGACCTGCTCAAGCCGTCGCGCAACCGGCCCGACAAGTTCGAGGTCGGCAACCGCTACGACACGGCGCTGGTCGGCCTCGCCCGCGATCAGGGCCCGGGCGCGGAGAAGCGGAACACCCGCGGCTGCAGCGAGGAGGATCTCGCTTCGGGCGAAAGCCGCTGCGGCCACGACTTCGGCACCGACCTCAGCGATTCCGAGAAAAAAGCGCTGCTCGAATATCTGAAGGCGATCTGAGGCCCGGAAAACTCGATGACAGGTCCGCTGCGCCGGGGCAAAGGCGAGGCGGACCTTCACCGGAGTCGCGATGACCGACAAATTCCAATTCTCCGTCGCTCCCGAGCAGCTGTGGCAAGCGATCAATCCCTGGACCTTCATGAACCAGGGTGCGCAAT
>JBEVDE010000103.1:0-5036 GCA_040514175.1 Allosphingosinicella sp.
AGACGGTCGCGTGGATCGCATGCTTGCCTGTCAAGCCAAGCGGGACTAGTGCGCGGGACTTTCAGGAAACAGGGACATCGGACCGCCATGCGCGCATTCATCTTTCCGGGTCAGGGCAGCCAGTCGGTCGGCATGGGCGTGGCGCTCGCCGGGGCCAGCCGGGTCGCCCGCCATCTGTTCGAGGAGGTCGACGAGGCGCTGAAGCAGAAGCTCGCCCGGCTGATGGCCGAGGGGCCTGCCGACGAGCTCACCCTCACCGAGAATGCCCAGCCGGCGATCATGGCCAATGCGGTGGCGACCTTCCGGGCCTCGGGCCTTCCGATCGACAAGGCCGATTTCGTCGCCGGCCACAGCCTCGGCGAATATAGCGCGCTGTGCGCCGCCGGCAGCTTCGACGTTCCGACCGCCGCCCGGCTGCTCAAGCTGCGCGGCCAGGCCATGCAGCGCGCGGTGCCGGTCGGGGAGGGGGCGATGGCCGCCTTGCTCGGCGCCGGAGTCGAGGTCGCCCGGGCCGTCGCCGACGCCGCCGCCCAGGGCGAGACCTGCACCGTCGCCAACGACAACGATCCCTCCCAGGTCGTCATCTCGGGCCACCGCGGAGCGATCGAGCGGGCGCTCGAGATCGCGAAGGAGAAAGGCGCCAGGCGCGCCGTCCTGCTCCCGGTCTCCGCGCCCTTCCACTCGCCGCTGATGGAGCCGGCGGCGCGCGAGATGGAAGCGGCGCTCGCCGGCGTCGAGATCGAGGAGCCCGCCGTCCGGCTCTATGCCAACGTCACCGCCGCACCGGTCCGCGACCCGGCCGAGATCCGCAACCTGCTCGTCGAGCAGGTCACCGCCATGGTCCGTTGGCGCGAGAGCGTCGCCGCCATGGCCGAGGCCGGGGTCGACCATTTCGTCGAATTCGGCGGCAAGGTGCTCGGCCCCATGGTCAAACGCATCGCCCCCGACGCCAGGGTGACCAGCGTGGTGACGATGGAGGACATCGACGGATTGGTCCGCGAGATTTAGTTTCACGCGGAGACGCGGAGGCGCGGAGGGAGCGGGTGAAGGACATCGAGGAAATCAGCGGAGACGTCGTCGATGCGGCCCTTCGGATTCACCGTGATCTTGGGCCGGGATTATTCGAGTCGATATATGAGACGATCCTGGCCGGAAAGCTGACCCAGCTCGGCTACTCTGTCGCGCGTCAGCAGCCGATCGACATCGAATATGAGGGCATGAAATATCAGGCCGCGTTCCGGATCGACCTTCTCGTGGACGGGCGGCTGCTGGTCGAGATCAAGTCGGTCGATCAGTTTCATCCCGCTCACGGCAAGCAGCTGCTAAGCTATCTGCGTCTCATGAAGCAGCCCGTCGGTCTGCTTATCAATTTCGGCGCCCCGACTCTTCGAGAAGGGCTTAAGCGGATCGTGAACGACTATCGGCCCTCCGCGTCTCCGCGCCTCCGCGTGAACCAATAACAGGGGATAATGATGTTCGACCTTTCAGGAATGACCGCTCTCGTCACCGGCGCCTCCGGGGGCATCGGCTCCGCCATCGCGCAGGCGCTGGCGGGGCAGGGGGCGCTGCTTGCGGTTTCCGGCTCCAATGCCGAGAAGCTGGAGGCGTTCCGGGCCGGGCTCGGCGGCGACCATGTCGCTCTGACCTGCAACCTTTCCGACGCGGCCGCGGTCGACGCGCTGTTGCCGCAGGCGGTCGAGGCGCTCGGCGGGAAGCTCGACATACTGGTCAACAATGCCGGCGTCACCCGAGACAATCTCGCCATGCGGATGAAGGACGAGGAGTGGAGCGACGTCATCCGAATCAATCTCGAGGCCGCCTTCCGACTCGCCCGGGCGGCGCTGAAGCCGATGATGCGGGCCCGCCACGGGCGGATCATCTCGATCACCTCGGTGGTCGGGGCCACCGGCAATCCCGGGCAGGCCAATTACGCCGCCTCGAAGGCCGGCCTGGTCGGCATGTCGAAGGCGCTCGCCCAGGAGGTCGCGAGCCGCAACATCACGGTCAATTGCATCGCTCCGGGCTTCATCCGCTCGGCGATGACCGACGCCCTTCCGGAGGCCCAGCGGGAGACTCTGCTCGGCCGTATTCCCGCCGGCAAGCTGGGCGAGGGGAACGACGTGGCCGCCGCCGCCGTTTATCTCGCCAGCCGGGAGGCCGGCTACGTCACGGGACAGACTTTGCACGTCAACGGCGGCATGGCGATGCTGTGACGTCGGTGGAATGAGTTGCCGCCCCTTGCCAGCCCCGGCAGGGAGCGGCTAGGGCATCGCAAAACCAAGACCTAGGGAAGGGCAGGAAACATGAGCGAGACGTCCGATCGCGTGAAGAAAATCGTCGTCGAGCATCTCGGCGTCGAGGCCGACAAGGTCACCGAGGAAGCGAGCTTCATCGACGATCTCGGCGCCGACAGCCTGGACATCGTCGAGCTGGTCATGGCCTTCGAGGAGGAATTCGGAGTCGAGATCCCCGACGACGCCGCCGAGAAGATCGGAACGGTCAAGGACGCCATCGACTATATCGAGGCCCACAAGGCGTAACGGCCTTATTCGCCGGCCCGGCGGTGACCGAGCCGCTTGACATGAACGGCTCTCCGCCCAAGGCGGGGGGCCGTTCGTCTTTTTGCCGTTCAAGGAGCTTGGCATGCGCCGCGTAGTCGTGACGGGTCTCGGGATGGTGTCGCCCTTGGGCGGCGACGTCGAGACCAGCTGGAAGAACATCCTGGCGTCGAAGAGCGGGGCGACCCGCATCACCCGCTTCGATCCGACCGATTATGCCTGTCAGATCGCCTGCGAGGTGAAGCCGCCCGAGCACGAATATGGCTTCGATCCGGGCAAGAGGGTCGATCACAAGATCCAGCGCCAGGTCGACCCCTTCATCGTCTACGGGCTCGACGCCGCCGGCCAGGCGCTCGAGGACAGCGGCCTCACCGACATGACCGAGGAGGAACGGTTCCGCGCAGGCGTGTCGATCGGCTCGGGCATCGGCGGCCTGCCCGGCATCGAGAAAGAAGCGATCGTCCTCCACGAAAGGGGGCCGCGCCGGGTTAGCCCGCATTTCGTCCACGGCCGGCTGATCAACCTCATCTCCGGCCAGGTCTCGATCAAATATGGCCTGATGGGCCCCAACCATGCGGTCGTCACCGCCTGCTCGACCGGCGCCCATTCGATCGGCGACGCCGGGCGGATGATCGCGATGGACGATGCCGACGTCATGCTCGCCGGCGGCAGCGAGGACGCGCTCTGCCCGCTCGGAATCGCCGGTTTCTCCCAGGCGCGGGCGCTGTCGACCAATTTCAACGACCAGCCCGAGCGCGCCAGCCGTCCCTACGACAAGGACCGCGACGGCTTCGTCATGGGCGAGGGCGCCGGCGTGGTCGTGCTCGAGGAATATGAGCGGGCGAAAAAGCGCGGCGCGAAAATCTACGCCGAGCTGGTCGGCTACGGCATGTCGGGCGACGCCTATCACGTCACCGCGCCCCATCCGGAAGGGGCGGGCGGCTTTCGCGCGATGGAAGCGGCGATGAAGCGGTCGGGCCTCGACCTCGCCGACATCGACTATATCAACGCCCACGGCACCTCGACCCCGCTCGGCGACGAGCTCGAGCTGGGCGCGGTCCGCCGCCTGTTCGGCAACAATATCGGCCATTTGTCGATGAGCTCGACCAAGTCGGCGATCGGCCATCTGCTCGGCGGCGCCGGAGCGGTGGAGGCCATCTTCTGCATCCTCGCGCTTCGCGACCAGATCGTCCCGCCGACCCTCAACCTCGACAATCCGAGCGAAGGCACGGCGGGCGTCGATCTCGTCCCCCATGTCGCCAAGCAGCGGCAGGTGAAGGCCGTCCTCAACAACAGCTTCGGCTTCGGCGGCACCAACGCCAGCCTGGTGATGAAGGCCGTCTGACCCAAGGGCCTCAGCCATGAAGAAGCTCGTCGCGCTCGTCCTGCTGCTGGTGGCGGGGCTCGCCGTCGGCCTCTGGTTCATCCAGGGCTGGAGCGGGGACGGCCCCTCGCGCCGGCCGACCTCGGTGGTGATCGCGCCGGGCACCAGCCTCGTCGCCGCCGCCGGCCAGCTCGAAAAGGCCGGGGTGATCGCCTCGGCCGAGCGCTTCCTGTTCCAGGCCAAATTGTTCGGCGGGGGGGAGTCGATCAAGGCGGGCGAATATGAGATCCCGGCCCGAGCCAGCCACGCCCGCATCCTGTCCCTCCTCCAGGACGCCAAGACGCTTCAGCGCATGGTGACGGTCCCGGAGGGTCTGCCGTCGATCCTCGTCCACGAGCGGCTGATGAGCGCGCCGGCGCTGACCGGGGAGGTGCCTGTGCCCGAAGAGGGCAGCATCCTTCCCAACAGCTACAGCTACCAGCGCGGCGAGCCGCGCTCCAAGGTGGTCGAGCGAATGCAGGCGGCGATGGCGCGGACCCTGGCCGAGCTCTGGCCGAAGCGGAGCCCGGCGACCGTGGTCAAGACTCCTGCCGAGGCGGTCATCCTCGCCTCGATCGTCGAGAAAGAGACCGGCAAGGCATCCGAGCGGCGGATGATCGCGGGCGTTTATTCGAACCGACTCCGGCAGGGGATGAAGCTCGATGCCGATCCGACCGTCATCTACCCGGTCACCAAGGGCAAACGGCTGGGCCGCCGGATCAACCAGTCCGAGTTACGGGCGAATAACGGCTACAACACCTACGCCATGGCCGGGCTGCCGGTGGGGCCGATCGCCAATCCCGGCAAGGAATCGATCGCCGCGGTGCTGAACCCGGCCGAGACCCGGGCCCTTTACTTCGTCGCCAGCGGCGACGGCGGCCACGTCTTCGCCGACACGCTCGCCGAGCACAATGCCAACGTCCAGAAATGGTTCGCGATCAGGCGCGCGCGCGGCGAGATGTGAAGTCCTCCCCTCCCTTGTAGGGAGGGGATGGTCGGCGTCTAGCTCAGCCAGCCCCGCCGGACGCCGACCGTCGCCAACCATGCCAGCAGGATGGCGACGGCGACGATCACCGCCGGCATCGCGAACACCGACGGGCCGATCACAGCGATCG
>JBEVDE010000216.1:0-11140 GCA_040514175.1 Allosphingosinicella sp.
CTGGGCGAAGTCGCGGACCCGGCGCAGCAGCCGACCGGCGATCCGGGGGGTGCCGCGCGAGCGCCGGGCGATCTCCTTCGCGCCGTCCTCGGTCAGCGACAGGCCGAGCAGGCGGGCGGCGCGGCGGACGACCTGCTCGAGCTCCTCGATCGAGTAGAAAGTCAGGCGGACCGGGATTCCGAAGCGGTCGCGGAGCGGAGTCGTGATCAGGCCCTGGCGGGTGGTGGCGCCGACCAGAGTGAATTTGGGCAGGTCGATTCGGACCGAGCGCGCCGAAGGGCCCTCGCCGATCATCAGGTCGAGGGCGCGGTCCTCCATCGCGGGATAGAGTATCTCCTCGACGGCGGGCGCGAGGCGGTGGATCTCGTCGATGAACAGGACGTCGCCGTCCTCGAGGTTGGTGAGGAGTGCGGCGAGGTCCCCCGATTTGGCGATGACCGGGCCCGAGGTGGCCCGGAAGCCGACCCCGAGCTCGCGGGCGATGATCTGGGCCAGCGTGGTCTTGCCGAGGCCCGGCGGGCCGAAGAAGAGGACATGGTCGAGCGCGTCGCCGCGGCTCTTCGCCGCCTCGATGAACACCCGCAGATTCTCCCGGGCCGCCTTCTGGCCGACGAAATCGTCGAGCGTCTTTGGGCGCAAGGCGGCGTCGATATCTTCGGGCCGCCTCTCCCCGCCGATGATCCGCTCCTGCTCCACCCGGCGAGCATTAGCCGAAGCGCCGTGGCTGTCGAGCGGCTTTATGGGAGGTCTGGGAGGCGCTAGGCTTATCCTCCCCGTCGCAGATGGGGAGGGGGACCATGCGAAGCATGGTGGAGGGGTATTTGGCGCAGGCTTCTGCCATTTACCCCTCCACCACCCTTCGGGTGGTCCCCCTCCCCACCGCTTTAGCGGCGGGGAGGATAAGGGAGACGACATGGACCGGCGTGAATTCCTGGCGACCACGGGGACGGGAGCCGCCTTGCTGTCGCTCACTTCGTCCGCCGCCGCCCAGACCCGCCCGCCTTTGACCCCGGGCCGGCAAATTCTCGACATCACCGACTTCGGCATCGCCGCCGGCGACGGCGACGCTTTGGCCGTCGCCAACAGCGCCGCCGTCGACAAGCTCCTCGCCTGGCTCCTCGACAACGTGCCGACGCCCGGCCTGCTCGGCACCGCCGCGGTCAAGGTCACCGCCCCGTCCGGCCATTTCCGCTTCGCCCGCCCGTGGGTCGTCAAATGCGCGCTCTGGCTGGAGGGCCAGTCCAACTCCCTGCAATATGGCTATGCCACCCATTTCGACTTCGACGAGGGCGGGTTCGAGCTCCACGGCGCGATCACCGGTCATGAGGGCGTGCTCGCCAGGCCGACGACGGGCGCCTCGGGCTTCCGGATCGAGAATCTCTACTGCACCAGCCGGGCGGCGACCGGGACCGGCCACCACGGCTTCCATGCCGTCACCCGGGGCGAGTTCGTGCGCTGCACCGCCGCTCTGTTTCCCGGCGACGGCTTCCGGATCGAAAGCCAGACCGGCTTCGGCGCCAAGACCAACAACGCCAATTCCTCCCGGATCCTCTATTGCCAGGCCGGCGGCAACGGCGGCAACGGCATCCACCTCCTCAACGGGGACGCCAATTGCGTCGTCACCGACGGCTGCAGCTTCAGCTACAACGGCGGCTACGGAATCTTCGACAACGCCTTCCTGAGCAACCATCACCGGGGGCACCATACCGAAGGCAACGGCCTCGGCCTCGTCTTCCCCGGGCACAAGATCGGCGCCGTCTCCGCGGCCTGCTATTATCCGATCCCCGACTGGACGTCGGGCGCCTCGCTCGCCCCCTCGACGGAGGGGACCTACCGGACCAACGCCGGCAAGCTCTACCGGCTGCTCAGGGCCGGCGGCGGCGCGACGTCCCGGGCCCCGACTCATTCCACGACCGCCGGCCGCGGCCCCGCGACCGAGGGCGACGGCTACCAATGGTCCTATGAGGGGACCACCCTGACCCGGCGCTACCATGTCGCTTTGGGGCAGACCGCGGCCGCGTCGACGACGGCGCCCGGCACCGACAGCGCGATCTGGGTGCCGTTCGAATGGGCCGGGGCGACCAAGGGCATTCCTTTGTGGTCGAGGGGAATGACGTGGAAGGAAGGGGGGAGCTATTGCGGCGCCACCATGGCCGGCGAGACGGTCTGGGAGGCCTGCTACGAAGAGCTCGGCCAGCCCCACGCGCAGATCAGGTCGCCGGCACTCTGGATCGGCGGCCAGTCCGACCCGAGCCCGTGGAGCACCTGCGTCCAGATCAAGGCCGACCAGGGGGTGCTCTCCAACCCTCGCGGCTTCATGGCGTCCCGGCCCTATCATGACGGCAGCCGGCTGCGCGCCCTGTTCGGATCGAACCTGTCGACCGGCGCCGTCATGCTGGTCGGTCACGAGACCCTTCACCCCAATTCGTTCGTCATGGGCGCGGGACGGGACACCTACTTCCTGCTCGACGGGCAGCCGGCCAACTTCCTGACCTTCACCGGCCCCCTGACCGGCTTCACCGGAGGGCGGTCGACGGCCCAGCCCGGGGTGGTCAACATTCCCCGCCTGTTCGTCGGATCGGGCGCCAGCGCCAGAGCCATCGATTACGGCTCCGGGCCGCCGGCCGCCGGCCATCACGCCGCCGGAGAGCTTGTCTACAACATCGCCCCGGCCGCGGGCGGCAAGGTGGGCTGGGTGTGCACGGCCGCGGGCACGCCGGGCACCTGGAAGGCCTTTGGGGCGATCGACTCTTGATCCCCCTTCACCGCCGCGAAATCCTCGCGGGCGCGGGCGCCGCCGCCGCCCTCGCCGCCCTCCCCGCTTTCGCCCAGATCCGCCCGCCGGGCCCCGGCGCGAAGGCGATCTGGGTCGACGCCCAGGGCGGGATCGACGGCTATGACGAGAAGGACGGGCGGCTGGTGCCTTCCGCGCGCCTGATCGAGGCGGTGAAGGCGGGGTGGATCAACGTCGTCAGCCAGACCGTGGGCGAGGTCGGCAACGGGCCCGACCGGTTCCGCTCGGCGGTCGAGGGCATCGCCTTCATGGACCGCTTCGTCGCCGAAATGCCGTCGCTGTTCGTCAAGGCGACCAGCGCCGCCGATCTGCGCGCCGCGAGAGCCGCCGGCAAGGTCGCGATCGTCTACAATTTCCAGGACACGACCCCACTCGAGGGCGATTCGAGCCGGGTGGCGACGTTCAAGGCGCTCGGCCTGCGCGTGCTCCAGCTGACCTACAACAAGCGCAACCTCGCCGGCGACGGCTGCCTCGAACGGGCCAATGCCGGCCTTTCCGATTTCGGCCGCGAGGCGATCGCCGAGATCGAGCGCAACAAATTGCTGCTCGACCTGAGCCATTCGGGGCAGCGCACCACCGCCGAGGGCATCGCCGAAGCGAAACGGCCGCCGGCCATCACCCATACCGGCTGCCGCGACCTCGTCGACCTGCCGCGCAATCAATATGACCGCGAGCTTCGCGCCCTCGCCGACAAAGGCGGGGTCGCCGGACTCTATCTGATGCCCTTCCTCCGTGCGAAGGGGCAGCCCGGGCGCGACGACCTCATCCGCCACCTCGAGCATGCCGTGAAGGTCTGCGGCGAGGACCATGTCGGGATCGGCACCGACAACCCCCTGCTCGGCTACACGATCGACGACGAGACGAGGAAACGGCACCGCGAATTCTTCGAGGATCGCCGCAAGCGCGGAATCTCCGCGCCGGGCGAGGCGGCGGACGTGCTCAACCTGGTCGAGGGTTATAACGAGGCGCCGCGTTATTCGAGGCTCGCGGACGATCTGTCGTCGCGCGGCTGGAAGGCGGCGCGGATCGACAAGGTGCTAGGCGGGAATTTCATCCGGCTGTTCGGCGAGGTCTGGGGCTGATCGTCATCCCGGCGAAGGCCGGGATCCCGGCGGGTGAAAGACGCCGGCGCCTTTCACCCCCTGGGGCCCCAGCCTCCGCTGGGGCGACGGATTATTTCGCCGCTTTCTTGAGCGCCGTCCGCACCAGCGCGTCGAGGGTGGCTTCCGGGCCGAGCTCCGCTTCCGCTTTGCCGACCGCGGCGGCCGCCTCGCCCGGGCGGAAGCCGAGGTTGAGGAGGGCCGAGACGGCGTCGGCGGCGGCGCTGCCCGGGGCCGGCGCGGACGACGCGGGGCCGAGAGCGAGGCTTCCGACCTTGTCCTTGAGCTCGTGGACGATGCGCTGAGCGAGCTTGGGGCCTACGCCGGGGGAGCGGGCGATCATCGCGGAATCGCCGGCCGCGACGGCGCGGTGAAGGTCGTCGCCGGGCAAAGTGGAGAGGATGGCGAGGGCGACCCGGGCGCCGACGCCCTGGACCGAGGTCAGAAGCCGGAACCAGTCGCGCTCGTCGCCCGAGGCGAAGCCGATCAGGCGGATGTCGTCCTGGCTCACCTGCATGACCGTGTGGAGCACGATCTCGCCGCCCACCGGACCCAAAGCGGCGAGCGTCCGGGTCGACGCGAAGACGAGGTAGCCGACGCCGCCCACGTCGACGACGGCATGGTCGGCGGCGAAGCTGTCGAGCAGGCCTCGAAGCTTGGCGATCATGAGGCGAGGGAGCGAGGGAGGGCCATGGCGATTACCTATCCGTTCGAGCTTGCTCCGTCACCCCGGGCTTGACCCGGGGCCCATGAACGCGGTCGTGCGAGGATTCGCCCCCCCGGTGTTCATGGGTCCCGGCTTTCGCCGGGATGACGCGGGGCTCACACCACCCGCCGCGCCGTCGCCAGATGATGCGCATGGGTGATGGCGACCGCCAGCGCGTCCGCCGCATCCGCGCCGGATATCTTCACGCCGGGAAGGAGCCGCTGCACCATCGCATGGACCTGCCCCTTCTCCGCGCCGCCGGTGCCGACCACCGCCTTCTTGACGAGGCGGGCGGCATATTCGCCGACCGGGACCGAGGCCGCGGCGAGCAGGACGACTCCCCGGGCCTGGCCGAGCTTGAGGGTCGATTGCGGATTGTCGTTGACGAACACCTCCTCGACCGCGGCGCTGTCCGGCCGGTGCTCGGCGATGATCGCGAGCAGGCGGCCGTGAAGCTCGACGAGGCGGGCGGGCAGCTCGGCCTTGGCGTCGGTGCGGATCTGGCCGTTGGCGACGTGGCTGAGGCGATTGCCCTCGGCCCCGATCACGCCCCAGCCGGTGCAGCCGAGGCCGGGATCGAGGCCGAGGATGATCAAAGCCTGAAATCCTCCCCGATCTCGCTCGGGGAGGGGGGCCATGCGAAGCATGGTGGAGGGGTAGCTGGAACCCTCCTGCGCAATGACCCCTCCACCACACTGCGTGTGGTCCCCCTCCCCATGCTCTGCATGGGGAGGATCATGAAAGCTTCTCCATGACCTCGTCCGGGACCTCGTAATTGCCCCAGACGGTCTGGACGTCGTCATCGTCCTCGAGCGCGTCGATCAGCTTCATCAGCTGGGCGGCCTCGTCGGCGCCGACCTCGACCCGGGGTCCGGGGCGCCCGGCGAGCTGGACGCTCTCCGGCGGTCCGAGGGCGTCCTCGAGGGCCCGGGCGACTCCGTGCAGATCCTCCTGGGCGGTCCAGATCTGATGGCCGTCCTCGTCCGATTCGACATCCTCGGCGCCGGCCTCGATCGCCGCCTCGAACACGGCGTCGGCGCTCCCGGCGGAGGCGGGGTAGGCGACCAGGCCGAGCCGCTCGAAGCCGTGGCTGACCGAGCCCGACGCGCCGAGATTGCCGCCGTTCCTCGAGAAAGCGGTGCGCATGTTGGTGGCGGTGCGGTTGCGGTTGTCGGTCAGCGCCTCGACGATCAGGGCGACCCCGCCGGGGCCGAAGCCCTCGTAGCGAAGCTCCTCGTAATTCTCGGCCTCGCCGCCCGAGGCCTTGTCGATCGCCCGCTGGATATTGTCCTTGGGCATGGACTGGGCGCGGGCGGTGGTGACGGCGGCGCGGAGGCGCGCGTTGGCGTCGGGATCGGGGAGCCCCATCTTGGCCGCGACCGTGATCTCGCGCGAGAGCTTGGAGAACAGGTTGGAGCGCTTCTTGTCCTGAGCGCCCTTGCGATACATGATGTTCTTGAACTTGCTGTGGCCGGCCATGGGTCGAGCATCGATCCTGCTATTGGGTGTGGAAGCGGCGATACCGGCAGGGTGACCTCGGTGCAACGCTCCCCCGTCATTCCGGCGAAAGCCGGAATCCATGAACAAGGTCGGGGGCAAGATTTCTTCGGCCCGTGTTCATGGATCCCGGATCAAGTCCGGGATGACGATTAGTCCAGCCCCAGCGCCGCCTTGTAGGTCTCCAGGAGCGCGTCGGCTTCCAGGCGGTCGTGGGTCTCCATCTTGCGGAGGCGGACGATGGTGCGGATCGTCTTGGTGTCGTAGCCGCGCGACTTGGCCTCGCCGTAAACGTCCTTGACGTCGTCCGCGATCGCCTTTTTCTCCTCCTCGAGCCGCTCGATCCGCTCGATGAGAAGCCTCAGCTCGTCCGCCGCGATCGTACCTTCCGCCATCTTTCCTAAACCCCGATTCACTCGCTTGAGCGGGGCCTCTAGGGGCTCCGGCGGCCGCGGTCCAGCGCCGCGCGGCGGGATATTGCACAGGAGCGGCCGCGGTGCGAAGCTGCCTGCGTGATCGTGCTCGCTGCCGCCGTTTTGACCGCCTCGCAGGCGACCGGCGAACCCGCCAGGCCGCGGCTTCCCTACTCGATCGAGTTCGACCGAACCCAGATCGGACCGTGGCAGATCGAGGCGACAAGCAGGGTCGAGGACGAAACCGGCGTGCCGATGCGGGCCAGCCTCTCCTGCGAGATTCGCCGGGCGGGGATGCAGCTGCGGACCTGGCGCGAGGGCCAGCTCGAAGTTCGATTCGGGGGTGATTTTCTGGCCGGCGACCAGTTGGATCTCGGAGTCGCCTCCGAGGAGGTGCGAAGGATCGAGCTCGACGATTCAGCCTGGGAATATCGGTGGCTCTCGAGGTGGCGCAAGGACCGCGAGTTCGTCGACGTCGGCTATCCGCCGCCGCCGCCCAAATATCCGCCCGGCTGGGACATCATCCACTATCCGATCCAGGACGTCCTGCAGGGAATTCCGGCCGTCAGGCGCGGGCCCGGATCGCCCTGGTTCGACCCCGAGGTGCTCGGCAACGCGCTGCTCAGGGCGAAGCGGCTTCGGATCGGCTACGTCGGGGAAGACCGCGATCCCCTGCCGGACGAGGGACCCCTGCGCTGGGCCGAATTTTCGCTGGAAGGCCTAAGCGACGCCTTCGCCTGGTGCGGGGCCGCGATGGACGGCGAGAAAGCGCGGCTCTTCCACGCCGATCTCGACCCGTGACGGCCGCGATCGCCCTCCTCCTGGCCGCGGCGACGCCGGAGGCCTGGCCGGAGCTCCCGGTGGCGGAGGGCCGGACCGGGCCGTGGCGGATGTCCGTGGCGACCTATGTCAACCCGCGCGAGACTCCGCCGACGATCGCGAACATCCGCTGCTCGATCCGCCGGCGCGGCTTCAGCCTGCTCCTCAACCGCCACGGGGGTATGCAGCTCCTCTTCGGCGGCGACGGCACCGGCTTCAGCATCGTCCGGATCAAGGCGGTGACGATCGGCGCCGCGCGCTGGGAGGCTCGGCTGGTGCCGCTGCCGGCGGCGGATCGCTATTCGGACATCGACTATCCGGCCGGGCATCCGGAAAGCGCCGGCACGGCGGACAATTACCTCGGGGTGCGCCGGGACGAGGGCGAGCCCTGGCTTCACCTCGTCTCCCTCGTCGACGAGCTGGCGGAGGGACGGACTCTGGCCGTCGAACATGAGAGCGGAACCTACCGACTGTCCCTCGCCGGCCTTTCCCAAGCGCTGAGATGGTGCACAGCCGTCATGGAGTCGGAGCGGGCCCGGCGCTTCAGCCGCCGCTGAAGGGATTGAACTGGCGCGGCGAACCGTTATTCGCGGGCGGCAATGGCCAATTCCGAAACGCTCCCCAGCAAATTCGTGCCGCGCAGCCGCAAGGTGCGGATCCTCGCGACCCTGGGGCCGGCGAGCCGCACCCCGGCGATGATCCGCAAGCTCGCCGAAGCGGGCGCCGACGCCTTCCGGGTCAATATGAGCCACGGCACCCATAAGGACCATGCCGAGCTGATCGAGACGATCCGGGCGCTCGAGAAGGAGCTCGACCGGCCGACGACGATCCTCGCCGATCTGCAGGGGCCCAAGCTCAGGGTCGGCAAGTTCGGGGGCGACGGCGGCGTCGAGCTCGAGAATGGCCAGACCTTCGTCTTCGACCGGGATCCGGCGCCGGGCGATTCGAAGCGGGTCCAGCTTCCGCACAAGGAGATATTCGGCGGGGTCGAGAAAGGGACAAGGCTGCTGCTCGACGACGGCAAGCTGGTCCAGCGGGTGGTGAGCGCGACCGCCGACCGCATCGAGACGATCGTCGAGGTCGGCGGCCGGCTGTCGAACAACAAGGGCGTCAACGTCCCCGACGTCGTGCTTCCGCTCGCCGCTTTGACCGACAAGGATCGCGCCGATCTCGTCTTCGCGCTCGACCAGCATGTCGACTGGATCGCTTTGTCCTTCGTCCAGCGCCCGGAGGATGTCGCCGAGGCGCGGCGGCTGATCGCCGGGCGCGCGGCGCTTCTCGCCAAGATCGAGAAGCCGGCCGCGGTCGAGCGGCTCGACGGAATCCTGGAGCTGGCCGACGCGGTGATGGTGGCGCGCGGCGACCTGGGCGTCGAGCTTCCGCCGCAGGCGGTGCCGCCCTTGCAGAAGATGATCGTCGAGGCGGCCCGGCGGATGGGCCGGCCCGTCGTCGTCGCCACCCAGATGCTCGAATCGATGATCAGCTCGCCGAGCCCGACCCGCGCCGAAGTCTCCGACGTCGCCACCGCGGTCTATGACGGAGCGGACGCGGTGATGCTGTCGGCGGAGAGCGCCTCGGGCCAATATCCGTGCGAGGCGGTGACGATGATGAATTCGATCGCCACCAGCGTGGAGGCCGATCCGAGCCACGCCGAGCGCGTCCATTTCACCCAGACCCTGCCCGATCCGACCACCGCCGACGCCATCGCCCAGGCGGCGAACACGATGGTGGGAACGGTCGGCGCGGCGGCGATCGTCTGCTTCACCAGCTCGGGCTCGACCGCCCGGCGCCTGTCGCGCGAGCGGCCTTCGGTGCCCCTCCTGGTCCTGACCCCCTCGCTCCGGACGGTGCGCAAGCTCGGCATATTGTGGGGCGCGCACGGCGTCCGGACCCGCGACATCGCCAATTTCGAGGAGATGATCGCCAAGGCCAAGCGCATGGCGCTTCGCCACGGAGTCGCCAGGGGCGGCGACCGGATCGTGATCATCGCCGGGGTGCCGTTCGGGACTCCGGGCTCGACCAACGTCATCCACATCGTCCGGCTGGTCGGCGACGAGCTCGACCGCCACCGCAAGGCGGAAGCGAAGCTGCACTGACCGAAAATCCTCCCCATCGGAGATGGGGAGGGGGACCACCCGAAGGGTGGTGGAGGGGTAACTGCGCAGGCCTCGCCAGCTACCCCTCCACCAGGCTTCGCCGGGTCCCCCTCCCCATCGCTTCGCGATAGGGAGGATTTCACCCCGGCAGCAGGTCGAAGGCGATCGTCGTTCGCCTTTCGTCGGTGTGAAACGGCATTGTCCCGTGCCACATGTAGGAGGGGAAGAGGGCGAGCCGCCCCGGCTTCGGGCGGACGAATCGCTCGGCGGGCAGCTCCGGCACCGTCCTGAAGGGCGGCTGCCCCAGCCGGAGCCAGCCCTCGCGCCCCTCCCGCTCCAGCGCGTCGTCCGGGGTCTCGACGTAGAAGGCCGAGGAAATCCAGCCTTCGTGATGCATGTGATCGAGGTGAAAACCGCCCGGCCGGAGCCGCACCGACCAGGCGCCGACGATCCGATAGCCGCCGCGGTTGCGCCGGCGCAGCGGATCGGCGCCGGCGCCGAGCCTCGCCAGATGCTCGCGCACCGGCGCGTCCACGGCTTCGAAGAAGGCCCGGATCGCGGGATCGCTCGACCCCGACAGCCGGTAGGTGGTCTGGGTGCCGTGGCGAAGCGACTGGGCCGAGGGATGCTCGGCCATGACGTGATGCGCGTCGAGCGCCGCGCCCAGGTCCCTTAGGAAATCCGCCAGGGTCGCCCAGGCGGGCGGCGGCTCGAGCTCGTAGACCCCCACCATCGTCTCGTAATCGCAAAGCTCGCGATAGAGCGGGTCCCCCGCCGCCCGGGCCGCCGTGGCGGCCCAGGCCAGCGCCGACTGGTCGAGCGGCGCGAGGTCGAGCGCCCTGCGCATCACCGACAGCGCCGAATCCGCCCGGCCGAGCGCGAGGCTGACGATGGCCGACTGGACGAGGGCGGCGAGACTGTCCGGCGCCAGCGCCTCGCCGCGCCGGGCATGGCGCTCGGCTTCGGGCAGGCGGCCCGCCTCGAGCGCCGCCTGCGCGGCCGCGAGGACCAGCTGCGGATCGTCCGGCAGATGCGAGGCGGCCCGGTCGAGCAAGTCGGCGGCGGCTTCCGGATCGCCGGCCGAGGCGAGCAGCTTCGCCTTGACGAGCAGAAGCGGCGCCGGCGCTCCCCCGGCGTGGAAAGCCTGATCGAGCGCCGCCTGGGCCGCGGCCAAATCGCCTCGGGCCATCCAGAGGAAATCGGCGCGCTCGGCGGCGATGGCCGGAAGGCCGGGGCCTCGCCGGGCCGCTTGCGCGTAAGCGGCTTCGGCGGCGGCGGTATCGCCGCAGGCGACGTGGGCGCGCGCCTTCACCTGCCAGCTGAGCGGCGAATCGAGCCCGGCGGCGAAGCCTTTGGCAAGCGCCTCCAGGGCCTCCTCGCCCCGCCCGAGCTCGGCCAGGGTCGTCGCGAGATTGTGCCAGGCGGTGCCGCTCCCCGGAAAGGCCGTGGCCGCCCGGCGGTCGACGGCGAGCGCTTCTTCATGCCGCTGCGCCAGCTTGAGCGCGGCGGATTGGAGCGCCAATGCGTCGTGACCGGCATTCGCCGCCGCCGCGAGCGGGGCGCTGAGCTCCAGCGCCTCGTCCACGCGCCCCTCCTGAAGAAGCGCATAGCCGCGATCGACGAGCCCCGAATTCACCACATCGTCACCCCGGACTTGATCCGGGGCCCATGAACACCGGTCTTGCCAGAGTGGCAAGGACCGCGTTCATGGATGC
>JBEVDE010000257.1:0-9726 GCA_040514175.1 Allosphingosinicella sp.
ATTGCGAACTGGCTTCAACGACCCGCGCCTGCTCCGCTTCACCGCCGAGCAAAGCCAACGAAGCCGGCTCGATTTTGGCCCAGAACCCGCCTCCCTCCATATCGCCGACTTCGAAATTACGAAGGGCATCGGGAAGCGGACACTCCAGATTATGTCCCCGTCGCTGTACTTCCCATTGTCTGTGAAGCGCGAGCAGCACGCCTGGCCGAATGATCGTTTCCCGAAAGCAAGCCGATCCCTGAGCGACACCAAGGCGTCGACGGAGAAAGACCATCGCGTTATGTGCCGCGTCAGCGGCGATATCCGCCTCCGCGGCCAAAACCAGATCCAGGAAGGACAACGGCGCGGCCCGCCACAATTCCTCTTCCCAGGGTGAAACGGCATCGAAGATTTCGCGCGGCGTGCCCGCAAATGCGTTTCCGTTCCAGAGAAAGACGTCGCGCCACGAATCTCCCACGGCAACTTCGAAAGGCTCCTCAATCGGCCGTGCGTCATCGGTCTCAAGAAACTCGAAGTCCACAATCGAGGCGGCATGATCGCCTTCGACATCCGCGATCGCTACGTGCCAGCCATTTGCCATCTTGTGTGCCCGATAGGCCGGTAGGGCGAAACCCCGCTGCGAGAGAGGGATAAAGCCGGCCAGCTCCATGACGCGCGGCTGGCGGTTCAATTTAATATGCCCTCGCCGCTATACCAATCGCGACAGATGCGGATAATATCCTTCTGGAATTCGTTGGGCGAGCGGTTGGGCTGCCAATCGTAGGTTTCCAGCTTCGCGCCAAGCGCTTTCAGCTCATCGAGCTTTTCATGCAACTCCTCATAATCCTCCAGGAGCTGCTTCGGGAAGATGATGAGACGGACATTTCCCACCAAGGGGACGTTGTGGGACGCGGCGACCTCTATCGCAGAAGCTCGCTTATCGTGGACATTGCTGCCTTCGACGCCCATCCGGGCGATGTCGTAATATCCTTTTGCGACGAGCCGCTTTCCGTGGACCTCCTCGTGCAGCCCCTCCCGTAACCGCCCCTCGTAATAGGATTCGACGTCGCCGAATGCCCAGCTGATGAACTTGGCGACGGCGGCATGTGAGGATTCGAGTCCATAATCCTCAAGCGGAACCCAAGGGTCAGCCTGCTTGTCGAACGCCCCTCCGGCCGCGCCACCCGTGTCGAACGGATAGACATGACGTGGATCGGGCACGGCCTCCTTGCGGAGGACAAAAACCACCGGGAAGCGTGACAACTGGTCAGAGGGTTCATTGCCATGCGCCAAGCAATAGGCCGGCCGCAGTACAAAGAAATATAGAAGATCGTCCTTGAAGACGGGACACGGTCTTACTTCCAGCGTTCCGGTACGCATCACCTCTTTGCCCGGAAACACCGCGGTAATATGGACCAAGGGGAGCTCATCGCACACGATGCTGGTTCCGGCGAGGTCGACAAGTTGCCGGTCGTAATTCCGGTCTTTCCGGCGCGGTAGACCCAATCTGCGCTGCTGTTTCGGCATCGTCGCCCCTGTCCGCCGCTGTCCTCCCTTCTTATTGTCGGTGCCTAGGCGAATACCAGTCGTTAGCGTCGAAAAAAATCCTGATGGCACAGCTTCCCTGCGCGCCCCAGCCATGCTCTCGCAGGTCGGCCGGTGGTAAGCCGCCTACCGCCACCGCCCTTGCCCCCCGCGCCACGCCTGCTATATCCCCGCGCGACCGGCGGCCTGAGCGGGCGTGGCGGAACTGGTAGACGCGCCAGGTTTAGGTCCTGGTATCGCAAGATGTGGGGGTTCGAGTCCCTTCGCCCGCACCAGTCTCGCCCCTCCCGCCGCTAAACAGGGCCGCACTCCCGCGAGAAGGTAAGAGCTTCCAATCATGCAGACCGTCGAGACGTTGAACCAGGGCCTCAAGCGCGCCTACCGGATCACCATTAGCAAGAAGGACATCGACGCCCGCGTCGACGGCGAGCTGAAGAAGGTCGCGCCGCAGATCCGCATGCCGGGCTTCCGCCCCGGCAAGGTGCCGGCCAATCTCGTGCGCAAGATGCACGGCGCGGCGATCGAGCAGGAGGCTCTGAACACCGCCGTCCAGGAGGGCGTGCAGAAGCTGATCGCCGATCAGAAGCTTCGCCCGGCCATGCAGCCCCAGGTCCAGCTCGAGGAGGGCGGCCCGGGCAAGGACGCCATCGTCAACGTCGAGCTCGAGACCTTGCCGGAGGTTCCGGCGCCGAAGATCGACGCCCTGAAGCTCGAGCGGCTCGTCGTCGAGCCGAGCGCCGAGGAAGTGGACGAGGCGATCGCCCGGCTGGTCGACGGCCAGAAGAGCTTCGAGCCGGCCCCGGCCGGCGCCGCCGCCGAATCGGGCGACCTCGTCGTCATCGACTATGAGGGCAGCGTCGACGGCGAGCCGTTCGAGGGCGGCAAGGGCGAATCGATGCGGGTCGAGCTCGGCTCGGGCCGGCTCATCCCGGGCTTCGAGGAGCAGCTCGTGGGCGTGCGCGCGAACGATCAGCGCACGCTCAACGTCACTTTCCCCGAGGAATATCCGGTCGCCTATCTGAAGGGCCGCGCGGCCGTGTTCGAGGTCACCGTCGGCGAGGTCCAGAAGCCGCGCGAGACGAAGCCGGACGACGCCTTCGCCCAGTCGATGGGTCTCGAGGGCATCGACCAGCTTCGCGAGCTGATGAAGGGCCAGGTCGAGCAGGAATTGGGCGGGCTTACCCGCACGCACATGAAGCGGCGGCTCCTCGACCAGCTCGCCGAAAGCCACGATTTCGAGGTTCCGCCGTCGATGGTCGAGGCCGAGTTCGGCCAGATCTGGCAGCAGCTCGAGCAGGAGGCGGGCCAGGAGGAGGATCCCGCGGCGGCGCGGGCCGAGATGGAGAGCGAGCGCGAGGAGTATCGCGCCATCGCCGAGCGCCGGGTTAGGCTCGGCCTGCTCCTGTCCGAGATCGGCCAGCAGGGCGGGATCATGATCAACGACAATGAGATGAACCAGCTGATCATGCAGGCGGCGCAGCAATACCGCCCCGAGGATCGCCAGCGTTTCGTCGAATACGTCAAGAACGAACCCATGGCCGCCGCCCAGCTCAGAGCGCCGTTGTTCGAGGACAAGGTGGTCGATTATCTGTTCGCCAAGGCCGAGATCAGCGAGCGGACGGTGAGCCGGGAGGCGCTTCAGGCGGAGATCGAATCGACCGATACCGGCCACGTTCACGGGCCGGATTGCGACCACGACCACGATCACGCGCCGAAGGCGAAGAAGAAGCCGGCGGCGAAGAAGGCCAAGGCCGAGCCCGCCGAGGCTGAGGCGAAGCCGGCGAAGAAGGCCGAGGCCAAGCCGGCGAAGACGGCCGAGGCGGCTGCCGAGGCGCCGGCGAAGAAGGGCAAGGCGAAGAAGGCGGAGACCGCCGATGCGGCGCCCGCCGCCGAAGCGCCCGCCAGGAAGGCCAAGGCGAAGAAGAAGGATTCCTAAGCCCGGCCTGCTCGCCTAAGAAGCGGCGAGGGCCACAGGGCAGGGGGACAAGTGGATCAGTCGCAGCTTCGAATTGCCATCCTCCTCCCCTGCTACAATGAGGAGGCGGCGGTCGCCCAGACGGTGGCGGCCTTCCGGGCCGCGCTGCCGTCGGCGCGAATCTATGTCTACGACAACAACAGCCGCGACCGCACCCGCGAGGTCGCGGAGGGCGCGGGGGCGGTTGTGCGCGAGGAAAGGATGCAGGGTAAGGGCCATGTGGTCCGACGGATGTTCGCCGACATCGAGGCCGACGTCTATGTGATGGCCGACGGCGATTCGACCTACGACGCCTCCGCCGCCCCAGAGCTCGTCCGAAGGCTCGTCGACGAGCGGCTCGACATGGTCGTCGGCGCCCGCAAATCGGAGGTCGAGGAGGCCTATAGGCGCGGCCACCGGCTCGGCAACCGGCTGTTCACCTCGATCCTCGCCGGCCTGTTCGGGCGAAGCTTCACCGACATCTTCTCGGGTTACCGGGTCTTCTCGCGCCGCTTCGTCAAAAGCTTCCCGGCGCTGTCGCGCGGCTTCGAGACCGAGACCGAGATCAGCGTCCATGCCCTCGAACTGGCCATGCCTGTCGCCGAGACGGTCACCGCCTACGGCGCCCGCCCCGAAGGCTCGGTCTCGAAGCTCAGCACCTATCGCGACGGCTGGCGGATCATGCGCACCATCCTCCATCTCTTCCGGATCGAGCGGCCGGTGCTCTTTTACGGCGGCTTCGCGGCCTTCCTGGCGGGCCTCGGCCTTGTCCTCGCCGCGCCGCTGATCGTCACCTATGCGAGGACGGGCCTGGTGCCGCGCTTCCCCACCGCGATCCTGGTGACGGGCATGATGGTCGTCGCTTTCCTCAGCTTCGGAGTCGGCCTGATCCTCGACACGGTGGTGCGCGGGCGGCGGGAAGTGCGCCGGCTCCACTATCTGAGCTTCCCCGCGGTCGGCGAGGGAAGAGCGTCCGGTCGCGGCGAAGGCTGAGACGCCCGCGGGCGATCGTTCCGCCCGGTGCGAGACACCAGGGCAAGCCGAATAATCCGACGCGTCCGGCCTTCCCGCGCTCCCGGCTTTGTCTTCAGCTTTATTTCCGCCGACAATGGCTGGATCGCCGGGAAGGGCTAGGACCGGCGGCTCCAATCGCGGCGGTAACAGCCGTGGCGGCAGACTGTTCACCGCCAAACGAAAAACGTGACGGTCATTGTGGCTTCACATTGCTTTTCGTGCAGCTTTTGGCAGGGAATAGGCAGCTCATGGTTCAAACCTCGCCATTGCACTTGCCCCTATTCGATTATTAGATCACTAACTGGACCGGTCCGGTCGAGGTAGGCGTCTATGGAAATCCGGAAGCTGCAGGCCGCCGCGATGCGCCATCGCGCCCAGAACCTTCGCGAGGCGGCCTGCGGCCTGTCCTCGGGCGTTTCCCGGACCCTGTACGAGCTGGCCGACTCGATCGACGCGGAAGCGGCGCTCCTGGAGGCGAGGGCGGCCGGCGGGTCCGCCAATGGCGAAGAGGGCGGTGCGGCGAGCGGGAAGTCCGGGCCCGATCGCGTCGGCCCGCACCCGCGCAATCGGCGCGATCCGGCCTAGCTTTCGACCTTGACCGCCTCGCCGAACGTGATCGTGGCGAGGACGGCGCCGGTCTCGTCGGCGATGTCGATCCGGTGGGAGAGGTTGATGCGCCCCTCCGCCACCGTCTCCAGCATCATCGCGCGCGCCTCCCTGACGCCGTTGGCGCGCGCCGCGGTGAGATCCGGAAAGTCGGCGCCTTCCTCGTCCATCGCGACGATGTCGTTGTAGAGATGGAAGAAATAACGGGGCATGCCGGGCACAGTAACGTTTACGGGCGGGATGTCGTTGATCCACATCAGCGCCGGCGCCCGGAGCGGCGGGAACCCGCCCGGTCAGCCGCCGAAGATGACCACCGTCAGCATCACGCAGGCCAGCCAGACCATGACGAGCACGGCGGGCAGGTAGAGATATTTTTTCCGCCAGGGCCGGTTGCGATGCCAGAAGGTGACGGGGGGCACGGTGTCGAGGAAACGCATGAAGCGCAGATGGTCGGCGTCGCTGTCGCCGCGGATCCGGGCCGGCGGATCGATGTCGCGCTTGTAGCGCGGCCGCCGAGCGTCGCGGCCTTCGAGGTCGCCGTCGGCGTGGAGGACGAGATCGGGGGCGAGGCCGAGATGGCGCAGCACCACCCGGTCGGGATTGCCGGAGGCGCCGAGCTCAGCCGTATAGCCGCGCCGGATGAGCGCGTGCATCCGCTCCAGCACCGGCGACGGCGCGGGCTTCGCGACGGCGGCAAGCCCGCCCGCTTCGTCCCGGACGGCGACCCGGCGGACCTTTTCGGGAACGATCTCAATCTCATTGGCCATGACCGTTGGGTAGCATGAGAGTATTAGGGATGCAACACACCTGCGTCTAAGGCGAGGCCGGCGGTGGGAGGAATTGGTCGCGGGTGGCAGAAGGACCAAGAGCAATCTTCGACCGCCCTGGTCCTTTGCCTGAAGGATTACGTTTGACGGCGAGGGGTACAAAGATATGGGTCCGCGACCAGCGGAGCCGATATGAGCCGGTTGATGCGACCGACCAAGTCAGCCTTGTTCCACTTTTGATCGCAGGCTAGGAGTGGCGATGCAGGAAATGACAAGGGTCTGACATGGCGACCAGCTTTGCAGCCTGGCGGGAGCAGTGCGGACTTGAGCTTCAGGATGTGGCGACCGAGTTCGACGAGCCGATCGACAAAGTCCGGTCGTGGGAATCCGGTTTGGCCCTTCCGCCCGAGCGGGTTCTAAGGACCCTGTCCATCAGGGCCAGCTTTTCGCCGGATGCTCAGCCGGCCGGATCCGGCGATGCCTCGATCCACCAGGACCCGGCGGTTCGCTCCAGCTCGGATGTCGGCAACAGGAAGAGGAAAGCGCAGCTCGGTCAGTTTTTGACTCCCGACAGCGTCGCCTCGTTCATGGCCAGCCTGTTCACGCATCCCTGGCCTGAGGAAGTGCAGCTTCTCGATGCGGGCGCCGGAGTGGGGACGCTTACTCAGGCATTTGTTTCAAAGTGGAAGGCAGGCACTGGGCGTTCGAATCTCACGGCTTGTGCCTACGAGATTGACGAGCATTTGCTTCCCCAACTTCGTGCGAATCTCGGCAAGATGGATGCCGGTGAGGTGGTCACACGCGTCATTTCTGCCGATTTCATCACGGAAGCTTCCACTGCTATTCGAATGGGTAATTTCAACAAATACACCCATGCGATACTCAATCCGCCTTACCGCAAGATTGGCACATCCTCTTCGCATCGCGCCTACTTGCGGCTAGCCGGTCTCGAAACTGTCAATCTTTATACCGGCTTCGTTGGCCTCGCGGTCGAGATGCTCAGCAGCTCGGGCGAATTGGTCGCCATTATTCCGCGTAGCTTCTGCAACGGCCCCTATTACGAGCCTTTCCGACATTTCATCCTGGATCGAACGGCAATTTTGCAGATCCATCTGTTTTCCGCTCGCGACAAAGCCTTTAGCGCGGATGCCGTGCTTCAGGAGAATGTCATCATTCATTTGAAGCGAGGGGTCGCTCAAGGTCCAGTGGTGATTTCTGTATCTACCGACGACACCTTCTCGGACTATTCCGCCAGAGACGTCCCCTTCGAAAAGATCGTCGCAACTGAAGACCGCGCCAAGTTCATTCACATCCCGACCGATGATAATGAACATCTGCTTATGCGGCCGTCGTTTCGCTTCTCACTCGATGATTTGGGAATAAATGTCTCGACGGGTCCGGTGGTTGATTTCAGGCTCAAGGAAAGCCTCCGGCCGATGCCCACGGCCGAGACGGTGCCGTTGCTCTATCCCGCACATTTCGTAGGCGGAAGAGTGGTCTGGCCCAAGCATGGCTTCAAGAAGGCCAACGCCATCCTGCGTACCCCCGCGACAGAGAAGTGGCTATTTCCGAACGGCTTTTATACTGTGGTTCGCCGCTTCTCCTCGAAAGAGGAACGGCGTCGGATCGTGGCAAGCGTGGTCGATCCGAATGCGGTGAAAGCGAGCGCGCTGGGTTTCGAAAATCACCTGAACGTCTTCCATGCCGGCAAGAAGCCGCTTTCAGAAGATTTCGCACACGGGCTTGCCATTTACCTGAACTCCAGTGCGGTAGATCGCTACTTCCGCCAGTTCAACGGCCATACGCAGGTCAATGCAACCGACCTTCGAGCAATGCGATACCCGTCGCGCGAGGCGCTGGTCAGCCTTGGAAAATGGGCCGCAGCGAAACCTGGGGCCCTCGACTCAGCTGCGATCGATCAGAAGGTCATGACGCTAGGATGAGCCGGATCGATGAAGCCCTGAATGCTCTCAAGGCACTGGGTCTGCCGCGCAGGCAAGTCAACGATCGCTCGGCCTTGACCCTGCTCGCATTGCTGGACCTGCGGCCCCGGCGAGCCTGGGCAGACGCCCGTGAGCCCCTGATGGGGATCACGCCCATCATCGCATGGGCCCGCCTCCATTATGACCGGCATTACGCTCCTAACACCCGCGAATCTTTTCGCCGCTCCACGATGCATCAATTCGTGCAGGCCGGACTGGCGATTCGCAATCCCGATGCCCCCGAACGGCCCGTCAACAGTCCTCTTGCGGTCTATCAGATTTCACCCGCCGCTCATGCTCTGCTGAAGCTCTACGGCTCACCGGAATGGCCCGCCGCCTTGCAAGCTTATCTCGGTGACAATTCGGCACTCGTTAAACGCTATGCGCGTGAACGCGAGATGCAGAAAATCCCCGTCCGATTGCCGGAGGGGGGCGAGATCCGGCTCAGCCCCGGCGAGCACAGCGCCTTGATCAAATCCATCATCGAGGAATTCTTGCCCAGGTTCGCGCCCGGCGCGTCGCTGATCTACGCCGGGGACACCGGCGAAAAAATGGGCTATTTCGCCAGTGACGAACTCGCTTCCCTGGGCGTGACGGTCGACAGCCACGGCAAGATGCCGGACGTCGTCGTCCACTTCGCCGAGCGGAATTGGCTCCTCCTCATCGAGTCCGTGACCAGCCACGGACCGGTCGATGCGAAGAGGCACCATGAGCTGACCGAGTTGTTCGCGGGTTCAAAGGCAGGCCTGGTATATGTGACGGCGTTTCCATCACGAGCCGTCATGGGCCGGTACCTCAGCGATATAGCCTGGGAGACAGAAGTTTGGGTGGCGGAGGCTCCAACCCACCTGATCCACTTCAACGGGGTCAGGTTCCTCGGGCCCTACGGCAGCCCTTGATCGAGCTCCTCGCCGGAAAGTCACGCGCGGCCTCGACTGGTTACTCGACCCGTTCGCTCATTCCCCCGTCGGCCTCACCTCGCTCGTGTGGCTCGCGACCGCCACCCATTGGCCGTCGCGGCGGGCGAAGACGTCGGTGAAGGCCCATTTGCCGCTGGTGTCCTTGCCGTCGACCGAGGTCACTTCCTCGTCGACGCCCTGGACGATCGCGACGTCGCCCATCAGCCGGACCTTGAGGTCGCGGACCTCCATCCGCTTGACGACGTAACGGGCGCCGAGGACGGACTTGAGCAGGGTCGATTTGGACCAGAAGCCCATCCAGTTCCCGCCCCGCCAGTCGGAGGCGTAGAATCGCATCAGGAAGGCGCGGTCCCTGGTCATCAGGGCGTGGGCATAGTCGCGTTCGAGGCGGATGAGCCCGGCTTCGTCGCGGGCGGCTTCGGCCGGGGTACGGGCAGGCGTGAGAGGCGCCTGCGCGGCCTTGGCCGGCACGTCCGGCCCGGCGGCCGGCCGGCTGTCCCGCGGACCGGCCTGATCGCACCCGCACAGGAGCAGGACAGGGAGGAGAAGCGCCGGCTTCCTTGACTCCTGGATCCGCATGGCGCGCGCTATGCTTCACGCCGGGGTCGATCCGCAAGAGCCTGCGCACCGCCCGGAGCGGCGAGAGAAAGCTTACTCCTCGGGCGCGGCCTTGATGAGGAGGTCGAGCTGGGCCTGGCAGCCCTTGTCGATCAGCGCCGCGGCGAGCGCGGTGGGATCGTCGCCGACCGCGGCGAGGGTCTTGAACCTGAGCCGGGTCTCGGCGCCGGCGTCGGCCCATTTCAGCGAATATTCGGCGCCGTCGGCGATCGGCAGCTGCTGCGGCCAGCGCTGCACCAGCCTTCCGGCCGGCCAGTCGACGGGCTGGCCGGCGCCGGTCGCCGGGATGACCTGGAGCGTGCCGTCGGCGGCCGCGGCCGGCCGCCAGAGGACGACCCGGT
>JBEVDE010000396.1:0-3110 GCA_040514175.1 Allosphingosinicella sp.
CGCCCGGCGCCGCGCCGCCGGACAATTTTCAGGACTCTCGCGCCGAAGCGGCGCCCGAGCCGGCCCCGGTAAACATCGCCGCCACCGCCGAGACCGTCCCGGCGAACACCATCGCCACCGCCGAGCCGGCGCCGGCCGCGGTCGCGGCTCCGGCGAAGGGAGAGCGCCGCTGCGGCTGGCTCTCCAACCCGACTCCGGCCAATTGGTGGCTGACCGATGCCGACGGCGAGTGGATCCTCGGGACCCAGGGCGGCGACCAGGCGCCCGGCATGGACGAGATGCCCGACATGAGCGTCGCCGGCTGGGTCGAGACCAACGGCCATTACGGCTATGGCTGCGCCTGCATGACGATCACCGCCGACGGCGACGGCCGGGTCACCCGGATCGCCGACGCCAAGCCCAGGCCGCTCAAGCAATGCCAGGCGGACCGGAAGCTGCCGAAGCCCGAGTGATGAGGCGTCGCCCCGGCGAAGGCAGGGGCCTCGTCGGGTGAAGGGCGCCGCGCCTTTCACCCGCCGGGATGACGGGAGGGGCCGGGATCCCTATATCCTTCCGATGACCTATACCGATCCCCGCCGCTTCCTCTATCGCAGCGATGCCCTCGATCCGGACTCGGCGCTCCGGCTCACCGCGGACGCGCTCAAATCCTGCGACGATGGGGAGCTCTATCTCCAATATCTCGTCTCCGAATCCTTCGGCTTCGACGACGGACGGCTGAAGACGGCCGATTTCGACACCCAGGCGGGGTTCGGCCTGCGCGGAGTTTCGGGCGAGACCACCGCCTTCGCCCATGCCAATGAGCTCAGCGAGGCGGCCATCCGCCGGGCCGGGGAGACGATGGCGGTGCTCGATCCGGCCGGGGGCCCGCGCCCGGCGCCGCCGCGCCGCACCAACGCCGCCCTCTACACCGATTCCGATCCGCTCAGCCTGGTGCCCTTCGCCCGCAAGGTCGCGCTCTGCCAGCAGGTCGACGCCGCCGCCCGGGCGCGCGATCCGCGCATCGTCCAGGTGACCGTGGCTCTGGCCGGAGCCTGGTCGGTGATCGAGATCGTCCGTCCCGACGGCTTCGTCGCCCATGACGTCAGGCCGCAGGTCCGGCTCAACGTCCAGATCGTCGTCGAGCAGAACGGACGGCGCGAGAGCGGCTACCACGGCCTCGGCGGCCGCTACCTCTACGACCGCCTGTTCGAGCCCGCGACCTGGAACCGGGCGATCGACATCGCTTTGGCGCAGGCGCTGGTGAACCTCGAATCCGTCGCCGCGCCGGCCGGCGAAATGACGGTCGTGCTCGGCCCGGGCTGGCCCGGGGTGCTGCTTCACGAGGCGATCGGCCACGGCCTCGAGGGGGATTTCAACCGCAAGGGCACCTCGGCTTTCTCCGGCCGGATCGGCGAGCGCGTGGCCGCGCCGGGCGTGACGGTCGTCGACGACGGCGCGATCGGCAATCGGCGCGGCTCGCTGACCATCGACGACGAAGGCACCCCGACCCAGCGCAACGTGCTGATCGAGGACGGCATCCTCAAGGGCTATATCCACGACCGCCTCAACGCCCGCCTGATGGGCGTCGAGCCGACCGGCAACGGCCGCCGCCAGAGCTTCGCCCACGCGCCGATGCCGCGGATGACCAACACCTTCATGCTCGGCGGGAGCGAGGATCCCGGCGAGATCCTCGCCCGGGCCGGAAACGGGGTCTATGCCAAGAGCTTCGGCGGCGGCCAGGTCGACATCACCAGCGGCAAGTTCGTCTTCTCCTGCACCGAGGCCTATCTCATCGAGAACGGCCGGCTCGGAGCGCCGATCAAGGGCGCCACCCTGATCGGCGACGGCCCGACCGTGCTGACCAAGGTCGCCGGCATAGGCAACGACATGGCGCTCGACGAAGGCGTCGGCGTGTGCGGCAAGGCCGGCCAGTCGGTCCCCGCCGGCGTGGGTCAGCCGACCCTTCTGATCGACGGCCTCACGGTCGGCGGCACCGCCGCCTGATGCGCTGGCAGGACGAGCTTCTCGCTTATTGGTTCGGCCTCTCCCGGGACCAATGGTGGAAAGCCGACCCGGCGCTCGATTCGGAGATTCGCGACCGCTTCCACGCTTTGTGGGAAACGGAGCGGGAGAATGTGCCCGAGGCCTTTCTCGGCAGCGCCCGCGACGCGATCGCGGCCGTCATCCTGTTCGACCAGCTCCCGCGCAACATGCTTCGCGGCCATGCCGACCAATTCTCCACCGATCCGCTCGCTTTGGCGATCGCCAGGGGCGCGGTCGACCGCGGCCTCGACGAGGCGATGAGCCCCGCCGAGCGCGGCTTCCTCTACATGCCCTTCCAGCACAGCGAGGATATCGGCGACCAGCGCCGCTCGCTCGCCTTGTTCACCGCGCTCGGCGACGATTATCAGCTCGGCTTCGCGAAGACGCATCACGACGTCATCGAGCGCTTCGGCCGCTTCCCGCACCGCAATCCGATCCTCGGCCGCCCGGCCCGCCCGGCCGAGATCGAGGCGGGCGACGTGGTGCCCTGGTAATGGCGCTCGTCGAGGCGGCGAAATTTTACGACAGCCTTGCCGCGGGAGCGGCCCAGTCGCGCCTGTCCGAGGAGGGCATCGACAGCTTCATCTTCGACATGGGCATGACCCTGCAGGGCGTCGGCTTCGCCATTCCGGTGCGGCTGATGGTCGACGAGGAGGATTTGTCGAGGGCGGAGCGCCTGCTGGCGGAAGAGCCTTGACTTCAAGGTGTAGTAAGTCACTAATACACCGATGACCGATCCCGTGAACCGTCATCCCGGACTTGATCCGGGATCCATGACCACCGCCGCCGGAAACCTCGCGCCGCCCGTGTTCATGGATCCCGGCTTTCGCCGGGATGACGGGGATGTGCCGGTCCTCGAACTTTCGAACCTCAGCAAGACCTACGGGCGCCGGGGCGGCGGGGTGCGGGCGGTGCGCGACGTCACCCTCTCGGTCGGCCGCGGCGAGGTCTACGGCTTCCTCGGCCCGAACGGCGCCGGCAAGTCGACGACGATCCGGATGATCATGGGCTTGGACGCGCCGACGTCCGGCGCGGTGCTCGTCGGCGGGCGGCGCTACCGCGACCTGCCGGCGCCGCTGCACGAGGTC
>JBEVDE010000442.1:0-3874 GCA_040514175.1 Allosphingosinicella sp.
CCGCCACCGGCCGAGACGACGTCGTAGCCACCCTGCTGGATGAGGAACAGGTCCGAGCCCGGCGTGCCGGTAATGACGTCGCTGCCGGTACTTCCACGATATTGGTCGCCGGCCGAGGCCAGGCCGTTGACCCGCACCGTCACCGTTGCCGTCGACCCCCCGGCCAGAGTGTAGGTAAAGGTCTCGAAGGCCTTCTCGCTCGACGCTCCGGAGCCGGCCGGAACGAGATAGTTCAAAGCGCCATTGGGATTATAGGTCAGAGCGCCATTCGCGGCGAGGTTGATCAATGCGCCCGAGGGGAGGGCGATGGTCTGTCCGACCGAGGCGGCGGAGCCGTTGACGGCGACGACCTGAAGCGGGCTTCCGCCGTCGGCGCCCGATCCATTGTTCACGAAGACGTTGCCGGTAACGCTACTGGCCTCGTCGGTGACGAACGCGTCGGCAAAGGCGAGCGGCGCTTCGGACGGCACCAGGAGGCGGCCGGCGATATCGGCCGAAAAGCCGAGACTGCCGTTCATCCAGGCGGCGGCGATCGCGCCCGAGCCGAGAACGGTGATCGTGGCGGCGCCCTGGTTGCCGACCCCGCCGGCGAGCAGGAACTCGTCGCCGAGCTTCTGGCCCGATCCGTCGAACATCTGCGCCATGACCGCGGTGCCGCTGTCGTCGAGAGTCGAAGTGGCGGTCCAGCTTACGACGAAGCCGCCGGAGGGCATCGCTGCGATGGTCGGCTGAAAGCCCCGGGTGACGCTATCGACCGCGAACTGGCCGCCGACCTTGTTCCCGGCGGAATCGAACAACTGGCCCTCGATTCCAAGATTGGAATCGCCCCAGACGATGACGAAACCCGATCCGAGGGCGATCGCCACGGGGGTGGTTTGCGACGATGCGGTAATGGTGTTGACCAGGAACTCGCCGCCGACCTTGGCGCCGGCGGCGTCGAACAGCTGGGCGCGGACCGCGTTGGAGCTGGTGTCCCCGCCCGTGGCGCTCGGATCTGTCCAGCTGATGACGAAGCCGCCGCCGGCCAGAACGGCGACGGTCGGCTCGAACTGGCTGCCGGCAATCGTGCTGTTGACGAGCAGCTCGCCGCCCACCTTGGCTCCGGCGGCATCGAACCTCTGGGCGCGGATCGCGGAGCCGCTCGTATCTCCGCCGGTCGCGCTGTAATCCGCCCAGCTCACGACGAAGCCTCCGCCGGGCAGCGAGTCGATGGCGGGGCTCAATTGCATTCCCGAGGTCGTCGTGTTGACCAGGAGCTCGCTCCCGACCTTGTTGCCCGCCGAATCGAAGACCTGCGCGGCGATCCCTGTCGACGAATCGCCGATCATGTTGCTGTAATCGGTCCAGGCGATGGCGAAGCCGCCCGATACAAGCGCGGTCACGGCCGGCGATTCCTGGATGGAATTCCCCTGCGTGTTGGCGACGAACTCGCCGCCGACCCGGTTGCCCGCGGAGTCGTAAAGCTGAACCTTGATCGAATAGCCGGTGCCGTCGCCCGAAAAGTCCTGATCGGTCCAGGTGACGAGGAAGCCGCCGGAGGCGAGCTTGGTGATCGCCGCGTCGACCTGATCGCTCTGGAACTGGGTGTTGACGGTGGCGATCGCCCCGGCGCTGTAGCGCGGCTCGGGCGTGGCGTCGCCGATGGCGATATGGAGGATTTCGTCGACGCTGTTGCCGTTCTGGTCGGTCGACCGCAAGGTGAGATCGACGACCGGCGCGGTTTCGAAATCGAGCTTGCCATTGTCGATCACGAACAGCTGGTTGCCGCGAAGCTCGAACGCGCCGCCGCTGGAATCGGCGAGCAGGCTGTAGGTATAGTTGCCGTTGGCCGCAGCCGAAGCCGTCGACAGGCGAATCGCGAGAATCTCCTCGACCGCGATCTCGCTCACATTCGTTTTCGACGGGACGATATCGAGCGAGACGGCTCCGGCCGGAGCGAATATCTGGGCCCGGATGCCGCCGTCATAATCGGGCGGCTGGGTTCCGGGCGTGCGCGGATCGCCAGGACCCGCGCCGTGCCAGGCGGCCACGACGTTCCCGGAATCGAGCAGGGCCAGGCTCGGATGATTGTGGTTCTGATTGGCGCTGTCCGTCCCGACGCTGACGAGGAACTCGCTCCCGACCTTCGTGCCGGTACCGTCGAAGGCCTGCGCCTTGACCACGCTCCTGATGAGCCCGGTGACGCTGGACTCGGCCCAGCTGATCAGGAAGCCGCCGCCGGGAAGGCCGATCACGCTCGGCTGCCCCTGATTCCCCGCCGTAGTGGTGTTGACCTGGAACTCGGCTCCGACGGCATTGCCGGCGCCATCGAAGATTCGCGCGGCGACTCCGCCTCCGCTTCCGTCTTCGTTGTTGGTGTTCCACGCGACGACGAACCCGCCGCTCGACAAAGCCGTAAGACCGAGCTGCAACTGGCCCTGAGAGATGGAGTTCGGATCGACGACGATCTCGCCGCCCTCCTTGGCTCCGGCGGCGCTGAATATTTGCGCCTTGACGACGGAACCGAAGGCCCCTTCGTCCCAGACGGCGACCAGACGGCCGTCGGCGAGATTTGTCAGCTTGAGATCGCCGCTGGACCCCTGATAGTTGGTGACGGCGAAATCGCCGCCGATCGCGGCGCCCGTCTGATCGAAGATCCGGCCTTCGACATGGGAGCCCTCCAGCCACATGATCGCGAACCCGGCGCCGGCCGCCGCGATCTGGGGGAAGTTTTGATTGCCGGCCGTATCCGAGGAGACCAGGAACTCGCCGCCGATCTTCGTGCCGCCGGCGTCGAAGCGTTGAGCCATCACATCCCAGGTCAGGTTCGCGTCGAACCCTGCTCGGGTCTGCCAGGTGATGACGAAGCTTCCGTCGGCGAGTCCGACCGCCGCCGGACTATTCTGGTAAGCGACGGTCGAGGTGTTGACGAGGAGCTCACCGCCGACCTTGATGCCGGCGCCGTCATAGATTTGCGCTTTGACATTCCCTGCGTCGTTCGGATCGCTGTAATCGGTCCAGACGATCATGAATCCGCCGGAGGCGAGCCTGATCGACTTTGGCGAGACCTGGTCGCCGGCGGTGACGCTGTTGGCGACGAACTCGCCGCCGGAACGCTGAAACAGATAGGCCAATGGATTCTCCCCGGCGCCAGAATCGGCGCACTCCCCGGCTAAGCTACTGACATAGGTCCGAAATGGACACAAGCAGGTCAGCCGGGAAAGAGCTCCTCTCCGGGATAGAGCAGGCCCGCGCCCGCCGTCGCCTGGGCGGCCAGACCGGCCGCCTCCGGAACGACATGTTCCAGATAATAAAGGCAGGCGGCGCGCTTGGTCGTCTCGAAGTGGTGATTTTCGGCGATTCCGTCACTTTCCACCGCGCTCAGCTGCCGTTTCATCAGCCAGCCGCACACGAGCGTGGAGAGCAGGGTCAGGAAGGGATAGGAGCCCGCCAGCCGGTCTTCCGGCCCCATCGCGGTCAGTCGTCGCACCACATTTTCGACCACTGCCGTCAGCTCGAGCAGCGGCCCGTCGGCCTCGGCCCGGATCTCGCCGAGCAGCCGCCGAAGCGTCTCGCCGCCCTCGAGGCCGAGCTTTCTTCCGACCAGGTCGGCCGCCTGGATCCCGTTCGTCCCCTCGTAGATCGGAGCGATCCGTATATCGCGATACTGCTGCGCCGCGCCGGTCTCCTCGACGAAGCCCATGCCGCCATGGACCTGCACGCCCGTCGAGGCGACGTCGATGCCGATATCGGTGGCATAGGCCTTGGCGACGGGGGTGAGGATAGCGGCGCGCTCGGCGGCTACCTTGCGCCCGGCTTCGTCCGTCTCGCGATGCGAGCGGTCGAGCGCCTCCGCCACCAGATAGGAGATCGCCCGCGCGCCCTGCGTCTTGGC
>JBEVDE010000034.1:0-3401 GCA_040514175.1 Allosphingosinicella sp.
CTCTCCCGCGGAAAGCGGGAGAGGAGCAGAGGATGCAACAAGCCGAGGGGCGGGTCGTTACGGCCCCATGACTCCTCCGCTTTCCCGCCGCCGACTGATCGCCGCCGGCCTCGCCTTGCCCCTGCTCACGCTCCCCGGCTGCGCCACCCGGCTCGGCGACCTCGCCAATCTCGAGCCGGCCATCCGCCGCCTGCTCGCTTTGTCGGCCCGGCGCGCCTTCGCCCGGCTGCTCGCCGACGAGGGCTTTTTCCGCGACGACATCGCCCGTATCCAGCCCCCGCCCCAGCTCGGCGGCCGCTCGGTGACGGCGGCGCTGGCGGTGGCGCTCGGCACTCGCGCCGTCCAGGACCGGCTGCTCCGGGTCGTCAACGCGGCGGCCGGGGAAGGAGCGCGGCGGGCCGCTCCGATCGTCGAGGAGTCGATCCGCGACCTGACCATCGCCGACGCTCGCGCCATCGTCCGCGGCGGCCCCACCGCCGCCACCGACTATCTCGCCTCGGCGATGGGCGAGCGCATCTTCGACGCCCTCTTCCCCGGCGTCGGCAACGCGCTCCGGCTCGCCGAGAACGGAGTCGTCGAGCGGGTCCTCCAGATCGCGACCGGGATCAACTTCCCGGGCCTCCAGGCCGACGTCACCCGCAAGACCGCCGCCTCCCTCTACCGCGCGATAGGCCGCGAGGAAGCCGCCATCCGCGCCGACCCGGGCTCGACCGGCGACCCGGTGCTGGCGGGGGTGTTCGGGATTGCGCGGCGATAGGGTAGAAGACGTCCGGGGGGCGCCATGGACGCGCAAGGGCAGCTCGACGGCTTTCTCGCCAAATTCGCGCCTGAGGTCGAGGCCCTCGCACGGACGCTGATCGACCGGATGAGGGCCCGGCTGCCCGGCGCCGCGATCATCGTCTACGACAATTACAACAGCCTCGCGATCGGCTTCGGGCCGACCGAAAAGGCTTCCCACGCAATCCTGTCGCTCGCCGTCTTCCCGCGCTGGGTGACCCTGCATTTCCTCGACGGCGCCGGCCTGCCCGATCCCGGCGCCATCCTGCGCGGCGACGGGGCCCGGGTCCGCCATGTCCGGCTGCACACGCCCGACGCCCTGGACGATCCCCGCCTCGAGGCCCTGATCGCGAAGGCCGTCGCCCGCTCAGAGCCGCCGTTCGACGCGGCGGCCGGGCAGCGGCTGATGATCAAATCGATCTCGGCGAAGCAGCGTCCGCGAAGGCCTGCCGCCGAAGCCGCGGAAGCAGCAGCGCCTGGGCCGCCGCCCGCGCCACCAGGAACAGGCTGAAGGCGAGCCACAGGCCGTGATTGCCCAGACCGGCGGCGGCGAACAGCAAGGCCGCATAGACCGCGCACGCCGCGCCCATCGTGATCAGCAGCGCCCTCGTCCAGGTGGCGCCGATATAGATACCGTCGAACACGTAGGAGCTGACCCCGAGGACCGGCAGAAGCACCGCCCAGGGTACGTAGGTGAGCGTCGTCGCCACCACCGCCGGATCGGTGCTGAAGCTGGCCGCGAAACGGGCGGCGGCGGCGGCGTAGACGAGGCTGAACAGGGCGCCCCCAGCGAGGCCCCAGAGCAGCAAGGCCCTGACCAGGGCGTCGAAGCGGCGGCGGTCCTTCGCCCCGGCGGCCTCGCCGCACAGCACCTGGGCCGCGCTCTCGAAGCCGTCGAGGATCAAGGCGGAGAGGATGAACAATTGGTAGAGGATCCCGTTCGCCGCAAGCACCGCCGGTCCCTGCTGGGCGCCCTGGCGGGTGAGGAGGAGGATGGCGGCGGTCAGCAGCAGGGTGCGAAGGAAGAGATCGCGGTTCAGCCGGAGCAGCGCGCCCATCCGCGCCGCGCTCCAGGTCGCGCGCCGCCCCGCCGCCGCCAGCGCCGCCCGGGCCGGTCCCTGGCGCGCCGTCACCGCCAGAAGGGCCAGGGTCTTGCCGCCTTCGGACAATAAGGTGGCGGCGGCGACTCCCGCCACGCCCCAGCCGAAGCCGAGCACGAAGAGCAGGTCGAGCCCGATATGGACGAGGTTCGAGCCGATCTCGGTCCACAGCACCGCGCGGACCCGCCGCCGCCCGATCAGCCAGCCCATCAAGGCGACGTTGACGAGCCAGAGCAGCCCGCCCCAATAGCGGATCCCGACATAGACGCCCGCCTCGAGCGCCACCCCGCCGCGGGCGTGGAGCAGCTCCAGCCCCCAGGGCACGAGCCACGGCTTCAGCGCAAGCAGCGCCAGCCCGATCGCCAGCGCCAGGCCGAGCGCCCGGGCCAGGGTCGCCGCCTGCGCTTCCTCGTCGCCTCGCCCCGCCGCCTGGGCGGTGAGCGCGACCGTTCCCGTCCTCAGGAAGTTGAAGACGATGAGCAGACCCATCATGTACTTGGCGCCGAGCTCGACGCCGGCCTGCGGCTCCGCCTCGCCGAGCCGGCCGATCACCCACAGGTCGGCGAGCCCGAACAAGGCGGTGGCGACGTTGGTCAGCATCGAGGGCAAGGCGATCGCCCAGATCGCCCGGTTCAGCTCCCGCCGCTCTTCCGAGGTCGCCAAGCCCGTCCCCGCCGCGCTAAAGGAGGGCCGAATCCCTCCCGCAAAGGCATGGCGCAAATGCAATTCTTCGTCGACACCGCCGACACCGCGGAAATCCGCGACCTCGCCGAAACCGGCCTTCTCGACGGGGTCACCACCAACCCCTCGCTGGTCCACAAGGCCGGCCGCGACTTTCTCGAAGTGGTCAGGGAGATCTGCGGCATCGTCTCCGGCCCGGTTTCGGCCGAGGTCGTCGCGCTCGACCACAAGGAGATGATGCGCGAGGCCGACGTGCTCCGCAAGATCGCCCCCAACATCGCGGTCAAGGTCCCGCTCACCCTCGACGGCCTCAAGACCTGCAAGGCGCTGACCGGGGAGGGGACGATGGTCAACGTCACCTTGTGCTTCACCGCCAACCAGGCCCTTCTCGCCGCCAAGGCCGGCGCCACCTTCATCTCGCCCTTCGTCGGCCGCCACGACGATACCGGCTTCGACGGCATGCAGATCATCTCCGAGATCCGCACCATCTACGACAATTACGATTTCGAGACCCAGATCCTCGTCGCCAGCATCCGCCACCCGATCCACGTCCTCCAGTCGGCGATGATCGGCGCCGACGTCATGACCGCGCCCCCCGCCGTCATCCGCCAGCTCTTCAAGCACCCCCTCACCGACCGCGGCATCGAAGGCTTCCTCGCCGACTGGGAGAAGACCGGCCAGAAGATCGGCTGATCAAAATCCTCCCCTGCATTTGCAGGGGAGGGGGACCAGGCGAAGCCTGGTGGAGGGGTAGCTGGCCCAGGCCTGCGCCATCTACCCCTCCATCGACGACCCGCAGGCGGGTCGTCCACGCGTGGTCCCCTCCCCATCTTCGATGGGGAG
>JBEVDE010000036.1:0-4066 GCA_040514175.1 Allosphingosinicella sp.
CCATCCAATAATCCCGCCATCCGACCCGGCTGTCGACGATGTCGAGAAGGAGGAAGGTCAAGGTCCACAAGGCCATCGACTGGCCGACGGGCAGGCCCGCGACGAGATCGTTGAAGAGGCCGAGCGGCAAAGCCATGTGCGCCTGCCACATTTCCGGCCTGAGCAGCCGCCAGGCGATAAGCACGAGATAGGCGAAATCGGGGACGATCGGCCGGCTCGCGACATAAGGGAAGAGGGCGAGCAAAGCGGCGGCGAGGGTGCTCAGGATCGGCACCCACTGGCGGCGGAAGCCGAGCAGGGCGACGTCGCGGCTCGATCCGGCGATCCGGCTCATTGGCCGGCGCCCCTCAGCGCGCCCTCGGTCGTTTCGGTAAGCGGGGTATCGGCGAGCGGCTGATAGACCGGGAGCACCATCGCATATTCGACGTTGGACGGGTCGGCGAGCGGCTTGGCGACGGTGCGGTCGCCCTCGACCTTCACCACCACCGCCACCGGAATGTCGGGCGGATAGACCCCGCCGACGCCGGACGTCACCAGCACGTCGCCCCGGCGGAAGGGGTTCTCGCCGACTTCGAGGGTCTTGAGGTCGATCGTGCCGTCGCCATGGCCGGTGGCGATCGCCGCGGTGCCGTCGCGGACGAGTCGGACCGGCACGTTGCTGGCGCTGTCGGCGACGAGCAGAACCCGGCTCGCCCAGCGCCCGCTCTCGATCACCCGGCCGACGAGGCCGTCGGCGGAGCGCACGGGCTGCCCCGGCAGGACCCCGGACGAGGCTCCGGCGGAGAGGGTGGCGAGGCGGCGCACGGAGGCGAAGGAGGAGCCGACGATGCGGGTCGTGATCACCTCGTCCCTGGTCTCCGAGGTCAGCTTCAGCAAGGCCTTCAGCCTCTTGTTCTCGAGCTCGGTCGCCTGCGCCTTGATGAGGCCTCGCCGGGCCTCCTGAAGCCGCCGCCTGAGCTCCGCATTCTGGCCGCCCGCCTGGAAATAATTGCCCACCGAATCGAATGCGCCGCCGATTTGCCGGGCGACCCAGCGCCCCCCCGAGCTGACCGGGCTGGTGACGTCGAGCGCCACGCCCTTCAGGGCGTTGAAGCCGGTCGGGTCGACGATGGCGATGACCAGGAGCAGGCCGGCGAACAGGGTCCCGCCGACGGCGATCACATAGGACAGGAAGAGTCCCATCTGCGCCCTGCGGGAGAATCCGGCGCGTCGGGTCGATGGCGGCGGCATCTATGTGCCTCCCAGGCCCGGGCTCAGGCGGTCAGCAGAACGCCGCGGAAGATTTCCTCCTCGAGCGCCCGTCCGGTGCCGATGGCGACGCAGGTCAAGGGATCGTCGGCGACGGTGACGGGAAGCCCCGTCTCGTCGCGGAGCACCTCGTCCAGGCCCTGAAGCAAGGCGCCGCCGCCGGTCAGGACGATGCCCTGGTCGACGATGTCGGCGGCGAGCTCCGGGGCGGTGTTCTCGAGGGCGATCCTGACCCCCTCGACGATCGTCCCGACCGGCTCCGAAAGAGCCTCGGCGATCTGCCGCTGGTTGATCGTGATCTCCTTGGGCACGCCGTTGACGAGGTCGCGGCCCTTGATGTGGACCGAGAGGCCGTCGCCGTCGGCGGGCGGCTTGGCGATTCCGACCTGCTTCTTGATCCGCTCGGCGGTCGCCTCGCCGATCAGGAGGTTGTGGTTGCGGCGGACGTAGGAGGAGATCGCCTCGTCCATCTTGTCGCCGCCGACCCGGACCGAGGTCGTGTAGGCCAGCCCCCGCAGGGAGAGCACCGCCACCTCGGTGGTGCCGCCGCCGATGTCGACGACCATCGAGCCGATCGGCTCGGTCACCGGCATGTCGGCGCCGATCGCCGCCGCCATCGGCTCCTCGATCAGCCAGACCTGGGAAGCGCCGGCGTTGGAGGCGGCGTCGCGGATGGCGCGCCGCTCGACCGAGGTCGAGCCCGACGGAACGCAGATCACGATCTCGGGCCAGCGCGGGAAGCGGCGCTTGCCGTGCACCTTCTGGATGAAATGCTTGATCATCTGCTCGGCCACGTCGATGTCGGCGATGACCCCGTCGCGCAGCGGCCGGATCGCCTCGATCTGGTCGGGGGTCTTGCCCATCATCATCTTGGCGTCGTCGCCGACCGCCTTCACGCGCTTCACCCCGTTGATCGTCTCGATCGCGACCACGCTGGGCTCGTTCAGGACCACGCCGCGGCCGCGCACGTAGACGACGGTGTTGGCCGTGCCGAGGTCGATCGCCATGTCGTGGGAGGGGAACTTGAAGAAACGCAAGAGTGACATTGAGGTGGGTCCCGCTTCGCTAGAGGCTCGCTCCGGCGTCGTGCCGGGCGCGCTCGCCTTTCTCTATAGGATGGCCCCTCGGCTTGTTCCACCAAACAGTTAACAAGGCTCGCGGGTCGGCGCGGCTTGGGCTAGACGGTGGAGCGATGTCAATACGCCGACTGCCCGAGCATCTGGTCAACCGCATCGCCGCCGGTGAAGTGGTGGAAAGACCGGCCAGCGCGTTGAAGGAGCTCGTTGAAAACGCGATCGACGCCGGCGCCACCCGCATCGCCGTCGCGCTCGGCGGCGGCGGCACCCGGAGCATCGAGGTCGCCGACGACGGCTGCGGGATGAGCCCCGCCGACATGGCGCTGGCGCTCGAGCGCCACGCCACCTCGAAGCTTCCGGGCGAGGAGATCGAGTCGGTCACCACTTTGGGCTTCCGGGGCGAGGCTCTGCCCTCGATCGCCAGCGTCGCCCGGCTCGCGCTCGAAAGCCGGGTGCGCGGCGCCGACGGCTGGTCGCTCGTCGTCGACAACGGCCGGCTCGAAGGGCAGGGGCCGGCCGCTTTGCCGCCCGGCACCCGAATCCGGGTCGAGCAATTGTTCGCCCTCGTCCCCGCCCGCCGCAAGTTCCTGCGCTCGGAGCGCTCCGAATATGCCGCCTGCCTCGACGTCGTGAAGAGGCTCGCCATGGCCCGGCCCGACATCGGCTTCACCCTCGAGCATGACGGCCGCCGCACCCTCTCCGTCCAGCCCGGCGAGGACCGTCCGGCCCGGGTCGCCGCCCTGACCGACCGGGCCCTTCACGAAAACAGCATCGCCGTCGATTACGACCGCGGTCCGGCCCGCCTCGGCGGCGTCGCCGGCCTTCCCCCCTTCAACCGCGGAGTCGGCGACCACCAATATGTGTTCGTCAACGGCCGCCCGGTGAAGGACCGTCTCCTGATCGGCGCCGTCCGCGCCGCCTATCAGGATCTGCTCGCCCGCGACCGCCACCCGGTCGTCGCCTTGTTCATCGATCTTCCCGGCGACGAGGTCGACGTCAACGTCCACCCCGCCAAGACCGAGGTCCGCTTCCGCGATCCGGCCGGGATTCGCGGCCTGATCGTCGGCGGGCTTAGGCATGCGCTGGATTCGGCGGGATTCAGGAGCGTCCAGAGGGCGGCGGAGAATGTGCCGTGGCAGAGCGCTCCGGACTTGTCCCGTCATTCCCGCGAAGGCGCAACTTCGGCCGCCTTCTGGACCCCGGCCGTTCCGGGGATGGCGGACCGGGTGGCCGAGCCGCGCGCGGCCTATGATTTCGCGCCCCAGGCCCGCGGCGAATCCGCCTTCGCGCCGCCGCCGCAGGCGAGCCGCTTCCCGCTCGGAGTCGCCCGCGGCCAGGTCGCCGCCACCTACATCGTCGCCGAAGCGGAGGACGGCCTGATCCTCGTCGACCAGCATGCCGCCCACGAGCGGCTGGTGCTGGAGCGCATGCGCCGGGCGATGGCCGACGGCGGAGTCGCCCGCCAGGCCCTGCTCCTCCCCGAGGTCGTCGAGCTCGACGAGCCCGCCTGCGACCGGCTCGAGGCGAGGAGCGCCGAGCTGACCGAGATGGGCCTCGAACTCGAGCGCTTCGGCGCCCGCGCGGTGCTCGTCCGCGCCACCCCCGCGATCCTCGGCAATGGCGACGTCAAGGGCCTCGTCACCGACCTCGCCGACGAGCTCGCCGCCTTCGACGACGCCCTCGCCCTCAGGGAGAAGCTGGACCATGTCGCCGCGACCATGGCCTGCCACGGCTCGGTCCGC
>JBEVDE010000239.1:0-12234 GCA_040514175.1 Allosphingosinicella sp.
AGCGGGCCAGGCGCAGGTCCAGCTCGGCGTCGATCGGCTTCGTGCCCGCGACAACGGCATCCACCTGCTCTGGACGCGCTCCAATCGCCTCCGCGAGCCGCGCGGAGTCCAGCCCCAGCGGCTCCATGAACTCGCTGGCCAGAATCTCCCCGGCGTGGGCGTTGTGAAGCCAATCCGGGTTAGTGATAGTCCGTGATCTCGACACCGTCGGCGCCTCCGTCGCGCCAGACGAAGCATATACGCCATTGCCTGTTAATGGAAATGCTGTGCTGCCCGGCGCGGTCGTCCTTGAGCGCGTGAAGGCGGTTGCCCGGCGGGTTGCGGAGGTCGTTGAGCGTGTCGGCTTGGTTGAGCATCCTGAGGCGGACGAGCGCGCGGTTCTGGATGTCGTCGGGCAGCTTGCGGCTGAGCTCACCCTTCCAGATGCGCTCGGTTTCCTCGTCGGCGAAGCTGGCGATCACAGTTCCATCCTGTCCAGAGCGGCAATGACTGCCTCCGGTAGCCGATACGAGTACTCGCCTTCATCATCGTCCCATTTCCATTCCCACAGTACGAAGCTAGGCTTATGCCCCTTAGTAGCAGTCAGCCGCCGTCCAAGTCCGCCCAGAACGCCACCTAGTTGAGTGCCCGACCACGACATCTGCCTCTGGATTTCCGACGCGAGGGTCCATTCAGGATGTGCCCGCTTAAGCAACCTGAATAGCGCCCTTTGGGACGTTGAAAGCGGAATCCGCCGAAGAGTCCGGTAGGCGAATTGAGTCGTAATTCCCTGCTCGTCGTCGGCTTCAGTCTCCTCAGGCGCCACGACCATCGCGGGCGCCGCGGCGGTTGCGGGGGGACGGCTATGGCCACGAATCGACCGAAGAAGGGCAGCTATTTCTTCAGGAGTTCCTTCTATTTCAACGCCTTCGATCGTCGCGCGCATCTGAGGCTCCTCAGGTTGTCCGCGGACGCTATACCGAAAGCCTCAGCTAGGGGCAATAGTACAAGTGTCACTCGTAGTATCTACCGTCCACCCATCCTTTTCCCCATCCGGATCGCCTGCTGCTTCCCGAACCGCGTCTTCCTCGTCCCCGGCTTGCCCTCCGTCGAATGGCCCAGCAGCGGCGCCTTCTTCTCGTGGTCCGGGATTCCGAGCTCGTCCGCCTCCAGCCGCCGGATCTCGTCGCGAAGCCTTCCCGCTTCCTCGAATTCCAGATCGCCGGCGGCCTTGCGCATGCGCTGCTCGAGGTCGGCGATATAGGCTTTGAGATTGTGGCCGACGAGGTGGGGGCGGTCCTCGTCGCCGGTGTCGACCATCACGCTGTCGCGGTTGCTGACGTGGCTGAGGATGTCCTGGATGTTGCGCTTGATCGTGGTCGGGGTGATGCCGTGCTCTTCATTATATTCGAGCTGCTTGCTCCGGCGGCGGTCGGTTTCGCGGAGCGCGCGCTCCATCGAGCCGGTGACCCGGTCGGCGTAGAGGATGACCCGGCCCTCGACGTTGCGGGCGGCCCGGCCGATGGTCTGGATGAGCGAGGTCTCGGAGCGCAGGAAGCCTTCCTTGTCGGCGTCGAGGATGGCGACGAGGCCGCATTCGGGGATGTCGAGGCCCTCGCGAAGCAGGTTGATCCCGACGAGGACGTCATAGACTCCGAGGCGAAGGTCGCGGATCAGCTCGATCCGCTCCAGAGTCTCGACGTCGCTGTGCATGTAGCGGACCTTGAGCCCCGCTTCGTGCATGAACTCGGTGAGGTCCTCGGCCATGCGCTTGGTGAGGGTGGTGACGAGGGTGCGGTAGCCCTTCTTGGCGGTGATCCGGGCCTCGTTGATAAGGTCGTCTACCTGATCCTCGACCGGCTTGATCTCGACCGGCGGGTCGATGAGGCCCGTGGGGCGGATGACCTGCTCGGCGAAGACTCCGCCGGTCTGCTCCATCTCCCAGCCGCCGGGAGTCGCGGAAACCGCGATGGTCTGCGGACGCATCGCGTCCCATTCGTTGAAGCGGAGCGGCCGGTTGTCGATGCACGAGGGCAGCCGGAAGCCATATTCGGCGAGCGTGATCTTGCGGCGATGGTCGCCGCGCGCCATCGCGCCGATCTGGGGAACGGTCTGGTGGCTTTCGTCGACGAACAGCAGGGCGTTCTCCGGCAGGAACTCGAACAGGGTCGGCGGCGGTTCTCCGGGCAGGCGGCCGGTGAGGAAGCGGCTGTAATTCTCGATGCCGGCGCACGAGCCGGTGGCGGCGATCATCTCCAGATCGAAATTGGTGCGCTGCTCGAGCCTTTGCGCTTCCAGCAACTTGCCCTCGGCGACCAGCTCCTTGAGCCGCTCGGCGAGCTCGTGCCGGATCGCCTCCATCGCCTGCTTCATGGTCGGGCCGGGCGTGACGTAGTGGGAGTTTGGATAGACCTTCACATAATCGAGGCTGGCGATCTTCTTGCCGGTCAGCGGATCGAACTCGACGATCTCCTCGATCTCGTCGCCGAAGAAGGCGATCCGCCAGGCCATGTCCTCATAATGCGAGGGGAAGATCTCCAGGCTGTCGCCGCGGACCCGGAAATTGCCGCGGGCGAAGGCCTGGTCGTTGCGCTTGTACTGAAGGGCGACGAGCTTCCTGACGATCTCGCGCTGGTCGACCGTCTCGCCCTTCTTGAGGCTGAAGGTCATCGCGCTGTACGTCTCGACCGAGCCGATGCCGTAGAGGCAGGAGACCGAGGCGACGATGATGACATCGTCGCGCTCGAGCAGCGCCCGGGTCGCCGAGTGGCGCATCCGGTCGATCGCCTCGTTCACCGAGCTTTCCTTCTCGATGTAGGTGTCGGAGCGGGGGACGTAGGCCTCGGGCTGGTAATAATCGTAATAAGAGACGAAATATTCGACCGCATTGTCGGGGAAGAAGCTCTTGAACTCGCCGTAGAGCTGGGCGGCGAGGATCTTGTTCGGGGCGAGGACGAGGGCGGGGCGCTGAAGCGCCTCGATCACCTTGGCCATGGTGAAGGTCTTGCCCGAGCCGGTCACGCCGAGCAGCACCTGGGTCTGCTCCTGCTGGCGGGCGGCTTCGACCAGCTCGCCGATCGCGGCGGGCTGGTCTCCCGACGGCTCGTAGTCGGAAACGATTCTGAGCGCCTTGCCGCCCTCGGCCTTTTCCGGCCGCTGCGGGCGATGGGGGACGAAGGACTGCCCCGTCTCCGGCTCTTCGAGGCCGGTCCTGATTGCTATCGGCATGACCGCTATATGGTCATTCGCCCGCTTTCGCGCTAGCTTCCCGCCATAACAAAAGGGGGATTGGGGATGCGTGGACTGATCGTCGTACCTTTGTGCCTGGCGGCCGCCTGCTCGGGCGGGGGCCAGGAGAACAAGGCCGCCGAAGCCGTCGCCGATGCGATGCAGGCGGGCCAGTGGGAGATCAGCTCCGAGGTTACCGAATTCCGCTCGGCCGACAAGGCGACCCCGGCGCTCAAGGCGGCGGTCGGCGACAAGTCGGCGGCGCCGGCCTGCATCGAGGCCGGCAAGGAGGACAAGCCGCCGGCGGAGATGTTCGCGGGCCTCGGCTATGAATGCGACTATCGGGACCGCTACATCAGCGGCAACCGCATCAACCTGTCGCTCGAATGCGAGCGCGAGGCGCTGGAGGGTAAGGTCATGGTGTCGGTCCAGGGAACCTATACCGGCGAGAGCTTCGAGGGCACCGCCACCGCGAACTCCTTCCTTCCGGGCGACGGCGACTTCGTCATGAACAGCAAGATCAGCGGTCGGAGGACCGGCCCGGCCTGCGCCGCTCCGGCCGACGGCGCGAAGGGCAAAGCCAAGGCCTGATGCCGCTCATCCCCTGCCAGCGCGGCCTCTTCGACATCGAGGAGGGGACGGCCTATTTCGACTGCGCCAAGATGTCGCCGCTCAGCCGGGCGGCGATCGCGGCGGGACGGCGCGGGCTTGAGCGCAAGGCTCATCCCTGGAACGTGAAAGCCGAGCATTTCTTCGACGAATCGGAAGCGGTGCGGGGGCTGTTCGCCCGGCTGATCGGGGCGCCGGCCGACGACGTCGCGATCGTGCCTTCGGTGAGCTACGCCATGGCCACGGTGATGGCGAACGTTCCGGTGACGGCGGGGCAGAAGATCGTCACCCTGGCCGAGGATTTCCCCTCCGGAATTCTCGCCTCGCGAGGGTTGGCCCGGAGAGCGGAGGCTCGGGTCGTGACGGTGGATCGTCCGGCGGAGGGGGATTGGACCGCCGCTATCCTCGAGGCGATTGACGGAGGCACCGCGCTGGTCGTGACTCCGCATACGCATTGGGTGTGCGGGACCATGATCGACGTTGAGGCGGTCGGGCGGCGCTGCCGTTCGGTCGGGGCGGCGCTGGTCCTGGACACCACCCAGTCGACCGGAGCGCTGCCGCTCGATCTCGCCGCGGCCGATCCGGACTATCTGGTCGCCACATCCTACAAGTGGCTGATGGGCCCCTACAGCCTCGGTTTCCTCTACGTCGCTCCGCGCCACCAGCAGGGCCTGCCGCTTGAGGAAGCCTGGATCGTGCGCCGTAACGCCCACGATTTCCGGAGCCTCTCCGATTATGAGGAGGGCTTCGCCGCCGGGGCCCGTCGCTTCGACATGGGCGAGCGGGCCAATTTCGCGCTCCTGCCGGTGGCCGGCGCGGCGATCGGGCAGCTTCTGGACTGGGGAGTCGCCAATATCGCGGAGACGCTCGGCGCCGCGACCGCGGCGATCGAGGCGCGGCTGCTCGAGCGGGAAGTGACCGGACAGAAGGGGAGGGCGCCGCATTTCCTGTCGGTGCGCTTCCCCGGCGGGCTGCCGGAGGGAATCGAGGCGCGGCTCGCGGCCGCCGGAGTCCATGTCAGCCTTCGCGGCGAGCGGATGCGGATCACTCCGCACCTCTACAATGACGAGGCCGATGCGGAGCGGCTGTTCTCCGCGCTTTGGGCGCATTAGGATGGTTCGAAATCGGGGGAGGGCCTGAATGCGTCCGAAGTCTCTGCTGCTCGCCTGCGCCCTCATCGCCGCGCCCGCCGCGGCGGCCGATTTCGCCCACTCGATCAAGGCGGATTACGACAAGCGTCTCGGCGCCATGTTCCTCGATTTCCACCGCAATCCGGAGCTGAGCTTCAAGGAGGAGCGCACCGCCAGGATCCTCGCCAAAGCGCTCCGCGCCGAGGGGGCGATCGTGACGGAGGGAGTCGGCGGAACGGGCGTGGTCGGCGTGATGCGCAACGGCGACGGTCCGACGGTGCTGATTCGCGCCGACATGGACGGGCTTCCGGTCGAGGAGAAGAGCGGCGTTTCCTACCGGTCGAGCGTTCGCCAGGTCGGAATCGACGGCCTCGAAATGCCGGTGATGCACGCCTGCGGCCACGACGTTCACATCACTTCGCTGATCGGTACGGCCCGCCAGCTGGCGGCGGCGAAGGACAAATGGCGCGGCACGATCGTCTTCATCGCCCAGCCGGCCGAGGAACGGGTCGGCGGCGCCAAGGCGATGCTCGCCGACGGCCTCTACACCCGCTTCCCCAAGCCCGATTACGCGCTCGGCTTCCACGTCAATTCGGGCATGCGCACCGGCACGGTCAGCGGCTCGGACCTGCTCATGTACAGCTCCGCCGACAGCGTCGACATCACCATCCACGGCGTGGGCGCGCACGGCGCCGCGCCGCACACCGGCAAGGATCCCGTCTATATCGGCGCCCAGCTGGTCACGGCGCTGCAGTCGATCGTGAGCCGGGAGGTCGGGCCGCTGTCGCCGGCGGTGATCACTGTCGGCGCGTTCCACGCCGGAACCAAGCACAACATCATCTCCGACCGCGCCGACCTGCAGGTCACCGTCCGGGCCAATGACGAGACGGTAAGGCGCCAGCTCATCTCGGCGATCGAGCGGATGGCCAAGAACATCGCCCGGGCCAACGGCGTCGCGGAAAACCGGTTGCCCGAGGTCAAGGTGTCGGAAGGGACTCCGACGACCAGCAACACGCCGGCGCTCGCCCAGAGGGTCCGCGCCGCCTGGAGCCGGGCGCTTCCGTCCGGAACGGTGGTCCCGTTCGCCCAGGAGAGCATGGGCGCCGAGGATTTCACCTATTTCGTTCAGCCCGAGCACGGCGTGCCCGGCTTCTTCTTCCAGGTCGGCGGCACTCCGCAGGCGGCGTTCGACTCGGCCCGCGCGGGCGGTCCGCCGGTCCCGTCGCATCATTCGCCTTTGTTCAGGATCGACCCGGAGCCGTCGATCCGGCTCGGCACCGAAGCGATGACTTTGGCGGTTCTCGACCTGCTCGCGGCGGGGAGTTGAGCCTGGTGGGGAAAGCGACGATCGGAACCCTGGCGATCCTCGGCGCGCTCGGGCTGGCCGCCTGCGGCGGCCCGGGGAGCGAAGGCGGCAATGCGGCGGCTTCCGACGTCCGGCTCGAGCCGGGCGAGTGGGAGGTCGCGACCGAGCCGGTGAACGAAAAGGACGGTCCGCAGGGCGTGGACGCCGCGATGGCCGGGAAGGGCGCCGAGGAGGACATAGGGAAAGCGATCATCGCGGGGATGAGCAGCGTCGAGCGCATGTGCATCACTCCGGAAAAAGCCGCCGGACTGTTCGCGGGAGACCCCGGCGAAGGCTGCAGGCGCGAGGGCGAGGGCTGGCGCAACGGCCGGATTTCCACCAAGGTCACCTGCACCCAGGCCGACGCGCCGCAGACTTCGGTTCAGGTGGTGAGCGGACGCTACAGCGCGCGCAGCTTCGACATCACGCAAAGGCTCACCGAAACGTCCGACGGCGAAACCACGACGATGGCGACCAGGGATACGGGACGTCGAATCGGCGACTGCCCGGCGGAAAAGAAAAACTGATCAACGACAGGGAGGACGACATGCGCATCTTGACTGGAACGGCCGCGGTTGCGGCGATGCTCGCCTTGGCCGCGTGCGGAAGCTCGGACAAGAGCGGCGGCAACGGAGCGGCGGCCTCGGGCGGCGGCTCGGGCGGAGCCTCCGGAGTCAGCCTCCAGCCCGGCGAATGGGAAATGAAGATGGAGGTGGTCGACGTCAAGGCGGAGGGCCTTCCCGCAGGCATGGCCGACGGCATGAAGAAGAGCGCCAGCAGCACCAGCAAGACCTGCATGACGCCCGAGGAGGCGAAGGGCCCGAAAGGCGACATCTTCGCCGGCGACAAATCGGGCAATTGCAAGTCCGAAGGCTTCAAATGGGCCGATGGCCGGATCGAGGGCAAGACGACCTGTCCGGGCCAGGGCGGCACCGGCCAGACGGTGATGACGATGAACGGCAGCTACAGCCCGCAGAGCATCGACATGACGATGAAGACCGAGACCGACCTGATGGGCAAGCCGATGACGATGGAGATGCGCGTCTCCGGCAAGCGGGTCGGCGAGTGCAGCGCCTCGACCAAGGGGGGCTGAGCGATGATCGGCTACGTCACCCTCGGCACCGACGATCTCGACCGCAGCCGGGCCTTTTACGACGCCCTGTTCTCCGAGATCGGCGCGTCGCGGCTGATGGAGATGGACAGCGGCTTCACCCTCTACGGGACGGGCTGGGGACAGCCCGGAGTCGCCGTCACCCGGCCCTATAATGGCGAGCCGGCCAGGGCCGGCAACGGCAATATGGTGTCGCTGGTCGTCGATGGCCGCGACAAGGTCGACCGGCTTCATGCCAGGGCGCTGGAGCTGGGCGGAAGCGACGAAGGGGCGCCCGGTCTGCGCGGCCCGGAGGGCGACCGCGCCTTCTACGGCGGCTATTTCCGGGATCCGGACGGCAACAAATTCTGCGTCTTCCGGATGGGACCGGCATGATCGGCCGCCGCGGTTGAAGGTTGTCGTAATCGTCAACCGCGGCGGAGGCTCGGCGGACGGCGCCGAGGCGCGGATCCGCGACGCCTTCGAGGGCACCGGGGTCGAGCCCGACGTCCGGCTCGTCGAGCCGGGCGAGCTCGAGCGCCACTGCGCCGAATATGTGGCGAGCGAAGGGGCGGCGGCGCTGGTCGCGGCGGGCGGCGACGGAACCATCGGCACGGCGGCCGCGGCCGTCGCGGACACGGACGTCGCGCTCGGCGTGCTGCCGATGGGAACGCTCAACCATTTCGCCCGGGATGCCGGCATCCCGCTCGATCTGAAGGCGGCCGCGGCGGCGGTCGCCGCCGGCCGCACCCGCCAGGTCGACGCGGCCGAGGTGAACGGGCGGCTGTTCGTCAACAACAGCGCCGTCGGCCTCTACCCGGTGCTGGTGCGCGAGCGCGAGGCCCAGCAGCGCCGGCTCGGTCGAAGCAAGCGCGCCGCCATGCTGGTGGCGGCGGCGCGGGGCTTGTGGCGCTTTTCGAGCTGGCGCCTGACCGTTCGGGTCGCCGGGCTGAAGGCGCCGGTCGAGACGCCTTTGCTCTTCGTCGGCAACAACCGGTACGAGATGAGCCTGCTCGGCCTCGGCCGGCGGTCGGCGATCGACCGGGGCGAGCTGTGCCTCTACGCGCCGCTCGCCCGCTCCCGGCTCGGCTTCGTCTGGCTGTCGTTGCGCGCGGTGCTCGGGCGGCCTGAGCGGCAGCGCGACTTTCTGACTCTCGAGGGCGTCGAGGAAGCCGAGATCGGCTCCCGGCGGGAGATGCTGACCGTGGCGGTCGACGGCGAAGCCTGCCCGATGAAGACGCCGCTGAAGTACAGGATCAGGAAGGGGGCGCTCAAGCTTATCCTCCCCGTCGAAGACGGGGAGGGGGACCCCGCGTAGCGGGGTGGAGGGGTAATGGCGCAGGCCTGTACCAGTTACCCCTCCACCATGCTTCGCATGGTCCCCCTCCCCGCGTAAATCGCGGGGAGGATCTCATGGGACCTTGAACGGCCGCCCCACCTCGGTCGTCACGAACCTTCCTTCGGCGATCCCGCGCGCGCGCCTTGCCGCCGCGAGGCGCCGGGGCGGGTCGTCGATGCTCTCGAAGGTGAGCTGGAAGGTGCCCCAGTGCATGCCCAGCGCCATGGCCGGCTTCAACTTCTCGAAGACGCGCACGGCTTCGTCGGGATCCATATGGTTGGCCTGCATGACGTCGCGCGGAAGATAGGCGCCGACCGGCAGAATCGCGAGGCGGAAGGGGCCCCATTCGGCGCCTTCGTCCGCCCAGCTGCCGTCGCCATATCCCGTGTCGCCGGCGAAGAATATCCGGCCCGTCGGCGTCAGGACGGCGAAGGCGGACCAGAGGGCGCGGTTGCGGTCGGTTCCCCAGCGCGACGACCAATGGTGGTTCCGGACGACCGCGATCGTCGCCCGGTCCCCGCGACAGAAGGCGTCCGGGTCGCAGCGGGGCAGCTGGGAGATGCCGAACCCGGCGTCGGTCAGCGTGGCCACCCGGTTCCAGTCGAGCGCAATCGCCTCGATCCCGGCGGTCTTCAGGATCGTCTCGTTGCCGGCGCTGGTGAGGATGGCGGGACGATCGCGCCGCCACAGCCGCTTCAGCGTCGGCAGGTCCATATGGTCGTAATGATTGTGGCTGACGAGGACGAGGTCGATCTTCGGCAGATCCTCGAAGCGGACGCCCGGCGCCCGGACCCGTTTCGGTCCGGCGAAGCTGAACGGCGAAGCGCGCTCCGACCAGATCGGGTCGGTGAGGATGTTGAGGCCCGCGGTCTGCACCAGCACGGTGGCGTGGCCGATCCAGGTGACGAGCATCTCCCGGCCCTCGACCCGGCGCTGCGGAACGCTCGGCCTGACCGGCACCCGCTCAGGCCATCGCGCGCGCTCGTTCGAGCCGATGAAGCGGTTGATGAACCGCGCCGGCCCGCGATGGGCGGCGGCGGCGGCACGGCCGGGGTTCGGATTGAAGAAGCGCTCGCCGTCGAAATGATCGGAGTTCGGCCCCTGATAATAGATTCGGTCGAGGAAGGGCGGGATCAGCGACGGCGCGAAGCACAGCCCGACGGCGAGGAAGAGGAGCAGTGCGCCGAGCCGGCCGAGCCACTTTCGCATCGCCGCCGAGGCCGATCAGCGTCCGTCGAGGGCGAAGCCGGGAGCGGGCCGGTTCTCGACATGCTCCTCGTGATAGAAATCGAAGGCGAGGACGACCCGGCCCGGCGCCGCCGTTCCGCAATCGAGCGGGTAGCGCTCGGTCAGCGTGCCGTAGGCGCCGACCGCGCCGGAGCTTCTCTTCCCCACCTGCGGGCGCGATCCGTCGGCGCAGCGCAGCCGGGCGATATAGGCGCTTGCGCCCTGCGGGCCGCCGACGCGCACCGGATTCTGCACCGTGCCGAGCGGGTGGGCGGCGGCCGCGGCGGCGATCTGCTCGGCCTCGGCCACCGGATCGAGCGCCGCTTCCTGGCCGAGCACCTGGTCGGGCGTGGCGGTGCGGGCGCCGAGCTTCTGGGCGGCGGCGGGGGCGGCGAGCAGAGCGGCCGCGGCGAGGAGGGGCAGGATACGCATGGCGCCGGCGCTAAGCCCTCGGGAAGGAAAAGGAAAGTCGCGCTGATTATCCTCCCCATGCCGCGCATGGGGAGGATGAGCTATTCCAGCTCGAACGACACCGACAGGCTCACCGAGACGCTCTGCTCGCCCGGATCGACCGAGGTCGAATCGGCGACGTTGCCGCGCGCCGCCTGCCGCATCATGATCACGGGCGGCTGATAATTGGCGCCGGCCTCGCTGATCGAGAGGATCCGGCCGACCTTCTTGCCGAGCGCCCTGGCGTAGAGCTCGGCGCGGGCGCGGGCGTTGGCGAGCGCCTGGGTGCGGGCCTCGTCGAGCGCCGCCTCGGGCTTGTCGATGGTCAGCATCGGTCCGTTGATCTGGTTGGCGCCCTGGGCGACCAGGGCGTCGAGGATCTTGCCGGTGGCGGCGATGTCGCGGAACCTGACCGACACTTCGTTGCTGGCGCGGTAGCCGGTGATCTGGGGATTATTGCCCTGCGCGTCCTGCCGGTAGTCGGGATAGAGGTTGATCGAGCTCGTCTGGATGTCGCGGTCGGCGATCCCGGCCCGCTTCAGGGCGGCCCTGACCGAGGCCATCTGGGTCGCATTCTGGGCGAGCGCGGCGGTGGCGGTGGGGGCGACCGTTACTACTCCGGCGGTGATCCGGGCGACGTCCGGAACCCGGCTCACCTCGCCGGTGGCGACGACGTCGAGGCGGGTGCCGTCGAGGAGGAGCGGGGCGGGGGCAGCCTGCTGAGCCGAGGCGGCGGCGAGCGGCAGGGCCGAGGCGGCGAGGGCCGCGGCGAGAACGAGGTTACGCATGGAGGTCTCCGAAAGTTACGGTGCCGGTCCTTCCAACGCGCCGGGGCCTGCACCGTTGCTGAATGCATTGCTGCAACGCAGCGGGTGCCTGTCACCTTGTGCAACGCAGCAGGTGCCTGTCACCTTGTGCGGCGCAGCGGGTGCCTGTCACCTTGTGCGGCGCAGCACGTGCGGGCTCAAGGAATAGCGATTGACTTGGAAGCCTTTAGCTGGGACTTGAGGGGCGATGACGACCCGCGCGACCTGCACCGGCTCCTCCTGCGCCTCTTTCGCGCCGGCCTCCGCGCACGCCTGGCGTTGGTGGTGGGACAATTCCTCCGCCGCGGCGCGCGACCATCGATGGTGAACCGGACCTTCTGAAAGTTCCGAAGTCCCCAGCAGAGGCCCGCCGCACCCGGCGGGCCTTTTCTTTTGCGCCCCATCGAAGGATTGCCGTCATGTCCACCCAGCCGAAATTCGTTCTGCCGACTCCCGAGCCCGCCGATTGCGAAGCCGCGCTCGCCCGGCTCTACACCGGCGAGTCCCTCGCCGAAGCCGAAGCGGAAAGTCTGTTCGCCGAGATCGTCGCCGGTCGGCTGCCCGAGCCCGCCATCGCCGCCATGCTGGTCGCGCTCCGCCTCAAAGGCGAGACCGCCGCGGAGCTGACCGGCGCGGCGCGGGCGCTGCGCGCCGCCGACGCCGATTTCCCGCGCCCCGATTACCTCTTCGCCGACAGCTGCGGCACCGGCGGCGACGGCTCCGCCTCGATCAACGTCTCGACCGCGGTCGCCTTCGCCGCCGCGGCGGCCGGCCTGCCCGTCGCCAAGCACGGCAACCGCTCGGTGACCTCGCGCTGCGGCTCGGCCGACGTGCTCGAGCAGCTCGGGGCGAAGCTCGACGTGAGCGCCGAAATCTCGCGCCGGTCGCTCGACGAGACCGGCATCTGCTTCCTGTTCGCGCCCCTCTACCATCCCGGACTGCGCCATGCCGGACCGGTGCGGCGGATGCTCAAGGTGCGCACGATCATGAACATGGTCGGCCCCTGCGTGAACCCGGCCGAGCCGCAGGTG
>JBEVDE010000056.1:0-5637 GCA_040514175.1 Allosphingosinicella sp.
TGCTGGGTGAAACTCAGGCGGCCGGCTCCTCGTCATCCTGCTCCATGAAGCTCACCGGCCGTTCCGGCTGCACGGTCGAGATGGCGTGCTTGTAGACGAGCTGCGACAGGCCGTCGCGCTGGAGGAGCATGCAGAACAGATCGAAGGCCGCGAGTTCTCCCTGGAGCATGACTCCGTTGACCAGGAACATGGTGACCGGTTCGCCGGAGCGGCGGACGGCGCCGAGGAACGCCTCCTGGAGCAGGGCCGGCTTCTTGGCGCCGCCGCTTGCCCCTTCCGCGAAGGCGCGCTCGATCTCGCCCATGTCGAGCGGGTGAGCGGGCATGATCGTCGAGATGGCGTGCTTGTAGATGAGCTGGGCCTGGCCGTCGCGGCGCAGGAGCACCGAGAAATTGTCGAACCAGGTGATGATCCCCTGGAGCTTGACGCCCTTGACGAGGAACATGGTCACCGGCGTCTTCGAGCGGCGAAGGCCGTTCAGGAACAGATCCTGGAGGTTGTTGACCTTGTCGGCCATTTCCCACTCTCCTTATTGGCGGATCGTTGTCCGCGGAGGCGCCCGCGAAGGGCGTCTTTCATGATGTGGAGCGCAGCGTTGCGGAAACAATAGCAGCGCTTGCCCCGCCGCGCCAGTTTGTCCTCCCCATGCGGAGCATTGGGAGGGGGACCACGTGAAACGTGGTGGAGGGGTAGCTGGCTCATAGTCGGAGGATCCGGCCCCAACCCGCTGGTCGCAGTGCCAAACACCCCTCCACCACCCTTCGGGCGGTCCCCCTCCCCATCTGGCGATGGGGAGGATGTTTACTCCTCCGGCTCGCCCTTGGTATCGCCGATGCCCAAGGCCTTGAGCTTGCGGTGCAAGGCCGAGCGTTCCATGCCGATGAAGGTGGCGGTGCGGGAGATGTTGCCGGAGAAGCGGCGGATCTGGACCTTGAGATATTCGCGTTCGAACGTCTCGCGCGCTTCCCTGAGCGGGGTGCCCATGATCGCCTTGACCGCCTCGCCGGAGCTGAGGCTGGCCTGCTCGTTGAGGATCTCCGGGGGAAGCATGTCGAGCTCGATGCAGCCGACGCGCGCGCCCGGCGCGAGGATGATGGTGCGCTCGATGACGTTGCGCAGCTGACGGACGTTGCCCGGCCAGTCATAGGCCTGGAGCGCGGCGACCGCGTCGGTGGAGAATTCGGGCGTCGGAAGCCTCTGCTCGGCGGCGTAGCGGGCGGCGAAATGGGCGATGAGGGCGGGAATGTCCTCGCGCCGCTCGGCCAGCGCCGGAAGATGTACCGGGACGACGTTCAGCCGGTAGAAGAGATCCTCGCGGAAGCGCCCGCCGGCAATCTCCTCGGCGAGGTGGCGCGAGGTGGACGAAACCACCCGCATGTCGACCTTGACCATGCGCTGGCCGCCGACCCGGGTGAAGCTCTGGTCGGTCAGGACTCGCAATATCTTGGCCTGGGCCGGGATCGGCATGTCGGCGATCTCGTCGAGGAAGAGGGTGCCGCCATGGGCCTGCTCGAGCAGTCCGGGCCGGGCGAGCTCGCCCCCCTCCTCCACCCCGAACAATTCCTCTTCGACCCGCTCCGGGGTCATCCGCGCGGCGCTGACGACGATGAAGGGCGCCTTGGCGCGGTTGCTCCAGTCGTGGAGGAGGCGCGCCGCCACCTCCTTGCCGACGCCCGCCGGCCCGGAGATCAGCACCCGGCTGCCCGTCCCCGCCACCCGCTTCAAAGTGGCCCGGACGGCGTTGATCGCGACGCTCGAGCCGGTCAGCTCGGTGTCCTGGCCGATCTGGGCGCGCAGGCTCGCATTCTCGCGCCTCAGCCGGTCGGTCTCGGTGGCGCGGGCGACGAGGTGGACGAGATGCCCCGCCTCGAACGGCTTTTCGATGAAGTCGGCGGCGCCCTGGCGGATCGCCGCGACCGCGGTGTCGAGATTGCCGTGGCCGGAGATCATCAGCACCGGCAGCGAGGGATCGCGCCTCTTCACTTCCTCCAGCAATTGCAGCCCGTCGAGCTTCGAGCCCTGAAGCCAGACGTCGAGCAGGAGCAGAGACGGCCGCCGGTCGGCCAGCGCCTGGAGCGCCTCGCCGCTGTTGGCGGCGGTCCGGCACGCATAGCCTTCGTCCTCGAGCACCCCCGAAACGAGGTCCCTGATGTCCTGTTCGTCGTCGACGATGAGTATGTCGAGGGCCATTTTCTATCCGTCTGCCGAAATGTTCTGGGGTTGCTCGTCCGCCGCGGCGGTGAGGCGGGCGAGCGCTTCCGCGTCGAAGACGAGCCGCACGAGGCTTCCGCCGCCGGCGCTGTCGTCGAACTCGATATTGCCGAAATGCTCTTCGACGATCTTCTTGACGATGGCGAGGCCGAGGCCGGTGCCCTTCACCCGGGTCGTCATATAGGGCTCGGTCAGCCGGCCGCGGTCGCCGGGAAGGCCGATGCCGGTGTCGGCGACCTCGATGACGATGCGGTTCTCGGCGTCGCGGATGGTGACCGAGACCCGGTCCTCCCCTTCCCGGCGGCCGTCCTCGCGCTTCTGCTGGATCGCCTCGACCGCATTCTTGATGACGTTGGTCAGCGCCTGGCCGAGCTGGCGGCGGTCGCAGACGAGCCGAGGCGAGGGTTCGGGGGCGTCGAGCCGGAAGGCGATGTCGGGATGGGCGACCTGGTGGAGGAACAGGCTCTCCCCGACGATATCGGCGATCTTCTCCTCGCGGAACACCGGCTTGGGCATCCGCGCGAAGGAGGAGAATTCGTCGACCATGCGGCGCAGGTCGCCGACCTGACGGACGATCGTTCCGGTCAGCTTCTCGAACGTCCCCGCGTCGGACGTGATCTCCTTGCCGTAGCGCCGCTGGAGCCGCTCGGCGGCGAGCTGGATCGGAGTCAGCGGGTTGCGTATCTCATGCGCGATCCGGCGCGCGACGTCGGACCAGGCGGCGCGGCGCTGGTCGAGCAATTGCTCGGTGATGTCGTCGAAGGTGAGGACGTGGCCCCCCTCGACCCGCACCCGCTTCACGGCGAGCGTGCGCGGTTCGCCGCCCGAAGCGAACTGGATGATGTCCTCGCGATGGTCGCTGTCGAGATGCGCGTCGAGCTCGGGCGCGAGCTCGGCGAGCTTGTGGCCGATCGCATGGCCCGTGTCGGTCTTGAGCAATGCCTCGGCCGAGCTGTTGATCAGCCGGACGTTGCGCTGCTGATCGAGCGAGATGATGCCGGCGGTGACGCCCGACAGCACCGCCTCGATGAAGGAGCGCCGGCTTTCGAGCTGGGCGTTGGCGGAGACGAGGTCCCCGGTCTGCTCCTCCAGCCGCTTGGTCATCCGGTTGAAGGCCCGGCCCAATATCCCGATCTCGTCCTGGACCCGCATCCCGGTCACCCGGCTGGTGAGCTCGCCGGCGGTGACGCGGGTCGTAAGATCTCCGGCGGTGATGCGCCGCGCCGCATCCACCAGCTCGCCGACCGGCCGCACCAGACGGTCGGCGAGCTTGAGCGCGATCCAGATCGAAAGGCCGACGATCAGGAGCGATACCAGCAGCATGATCGCGTTGAAGCGAAACTGCAGGGTTCGCGCTCGGGCCAGCGTCTTCTGATAGTCGCTATCGGCGTTCTGGGCCTCCTCCGCCAGCTTGAGGAGCCGGGGATTCACCTCACGAGCGCCATAGACATAGACCTCGGCTTTGGGATCGAGCCGGACGACCGCCTCGACCCGGTCGCCGTCCTCTTCCTTGCCGATAGCCTGTCCCGCCTTCAGCTTGCGCAGCGTCGCCACCGTGAAACGATCCTCGAGCGGCCGGTCGTAGAGATTGACGCCGCCCTGCATCTGGATTTCGCCTTCGGGGGTGATCGTCAGCACGGCGGTCTCGAGAAGCTTGCGCCGGGTCGTCTGGGTCAGCAGGAAATCACCGAATTCGGGATGATCGATCCCCTGGTCGTTCACCCAGCCGACGACGTCGCTGCCCATGGTCTGGACCTCAAGCTGGACCTCCTCGCGCTGGTCCTTGCGATACTGGCTCGCCACCTCCTGGGCGTTGCGGATGACGGTCTGGGCGCGGTCCGAGAGCCAGAAATTGAAGCCGCTCTGGAACAGGAGCGACGCGAAGATCACGACCAGCAGGGTCGGGACGCTGGCGATGACGGAAAACAGGGCCACCAGCCGGACGTGAAGCCGTCCCCTGCCCCCGATCGGCGATTCCGCGGCGCGGCGCATCGCCAGGCGGCGCGCGACGAGGACCATCAGCGCCATCGCGGGGACGAGGTTCGCCACCAGCAACGCCGCCACCATGGGCGGCGTCAGCAGCGTCCCCGGCGACCCCTGCTCGATGATGATGATGTAGCTGATCGTGGCGACGACCAGGAGCGTGACCAGCGTCAGGCCCTCGATCAGCGGCATGAAGCGCCCGCGCCGCAGGGCCACCGAAAGCCGCCGCCGCCACCGGGGCTTGGACTCAGCGAGGATGGGCAGTTCGGCGTTCACATTGCCGAGCTACCACAAGCCTGTGGTAAAAAGAACACAGTATGTAGCGTCAGCGGCTCGCTTGGCCGCACCGGCGAGGCGCAGCGACTCAGGCCGCGGCGCGGCTCAGCCAGGGCGCGTAGAAGTCGTACAGCATCGCCTGCGCCTTCTTCGCGTCGCCTTCCTTGTTGAAGGCGTTGCGGAATTCCGCGCTCCCGTGGAGTCCGCGGGTGTACCAGCCGACGTGCTTGCGGGCGCAGTTCACGCCGACCTCGGGCCCGTAGAGCGTGAGCATGTCCCGATATTGCTCGATCAGCACGGCGAACTGCTCGTCGAGGCTTGGGTCGGGGAGGCGCTCGCCGGTGCTCAGCCAGTGCATCGCCTGGGCGAGCAGCCAGGGGCGGCCGTAGGCGCCTCGGCCGATCATGACGCCGTCGGCGCCCGATTGGGCCAGGGCCGTCTCGACGTCGTCGATGGTGCAGATGTCGCCGTTGACGATGACCGGCACCTCGACCGCTTCCTTGACGCGGCGGACGAAGGCCCAGTCGGCGCTGCCCTTGTACATCTGGTTGCGGGTGCGGCCGTGGACGGTGATCATCTTCACGCCGAGATCGACGGCGATGCGGGCGAGCTCGGGCGCGTTGAGGCTTGCATGGTCCCAGCCCATGCGCATCTTCAGGGTGACCGGCACCTTGACGGCTTTCACCGTCGAATCAACGATCTCGGCGGCCAGCTTCAAATCGCGCATCAGCGCCGAGCCGGCGTCGCCATTGACCACCTTGCGGACCGGGCAGCCCCTGTTGATGTCGATGATCGCGGCGCCGCGATCCTCGTTGAGCTTCGCCGCCTCGCCCATCTCCCTGGGCGTGCAGCCGGCGAGCTGCATCGAGACCGGATCCTCGATCGGGTCCCAGTCCGCTTTCTGGAGCGACTGGCGGGTCTCGCGGATCATCGCCTGGCTGGCGATCATCTCGGTGACGGTGAGGCCGGCGCCGTAACGTGTCACCGCCTTGCGGAACGGCCGGTCGGTGACGCCGGTCATCGGCGCCAGGATGACGGGTGATGCGATCCGGACGGGTCCGATCTGGATGGGCGACAGCTTGCTCATGGGAGGCGCGGAGATAAGGGCAAAGACGCTGGCGGGCAAGGTGGGGCTCGGCTAGGGCGCGGGCTATGGAGAGGAGTGTC
>JBEVDE010000127.1:0-3783 GCA_040514175.1 Allosphingosinicella sp.
GCTTACCCCTCCACCAGGCTTCGCCTGGTCCCCCTCCCCATGCTACGCATGGTGAGGATCTTAATCGTGCTTGCCTTCGCGCATGTCGGCGGCGGCCTCGCGCATCTCGCGGGCGCCGTCGCGCATCTCGTCGGCGCCCTCCGCCATCTCGTCGGCGGCTTCGAGCAGCTCCTCGTGAGTGGTCCGCTCGCCGCGGGCGGCGTTGCGGCGGATGACATCCTCGCGATAGGCCTTGCTGCTCTTGAGCTTGGCGGCCTCGGCGCGCATCCGCTCGGCGCCCGCCTCCATGCTTCGAGCGCCGGCCTCCATCCCCACCGCGCCGTGCTTCATCGCCGCGACGACGGCCGCCGCGGCCTCCCCGCCGGCACGGCTGGCGATGGCGTCGATGTCGACCGAGCGCATCGCCTCGGCCACCGCGCGCTCGACCTCGGCCTCGATCGCCGCGCCGTCGACATAGGGGTGCCCCGCCGAACGGGCCGCGGCCCGGGCACGGTCGCTCGCCGCGAGCATTGCGGCCATCGGCGGGAGCGGCGCGCGGGCGGCGGCGGGCGCGGGCGGCACCGGCGGCGCCAAAGCGGCAAGCTGGGCGAGGCCGGCAAGCGGAGCCGCTGGAGCGATCGCGCCCAGGGGCGCCGGCGGCGCCGGAGCGGCGGCCGGAGCGGCGGGCGCCGACGGCGCGGCCGGCGCCGCCGGCGGCGCCTCGGGCGCCTCCGGCACGAACTCGAGCGCCGCGACCGGAGCCGCGAAGGCGGCGCAGCCGAGCATCGCGGCGACCGCCCAGGCGGAGCCCGAGCGGCGCGAGACCCGGCCGTCGAGGATCGCCTTCACCCGCCTCGACAGGCCCGGCTCGCCGGCGGCGATGGCGTTGGCGGGGAGCGCGTTGCCGCCGCTCAGCCGGGCCCAGTCGAGCAGGGTCTGGGCGTAGCGGGCCGGCTCGACCGTCGCCGCGGCGTCGCTGTCGGCGGCCTCCTCGGCCTGCTGCGCAACCTCGCGGTCGAGCCTCCAGACCAGGGGATTGAACCAGAAGAGCGCGACGGCGAGGCGCGACAGGATCAGCGACGGCCAGTCGCGCCGGGCGACATGGGCCACCTCATGGGCGAGGATGGCGTCGGCCTCCTCCGGCGCGCGCAAGGTGTCCGGATCGAGCAGGATGACGGGGCGGCGCAGCCCCCAGCTCAGCGGCGAGCCCGCCTCGTCGCAGGCGAGGAGTCGGATCCCGAGCGGGCCGCCGCCGGCGCGCTCGAGCGCGGACCGCCATTCGGGCGCCTCGACCTCGACGGCGCCGCGGGTCCAGCGCCGGAGCGTCCACAGCCCCACCAGGAGCCGGCCGGCGACCATCAGCACTCCGCCCAGGTAGAGCAGGAAGAAGAGCAGGCTGGGATCGTCCCAGTCGCTCCCCGCCGCCGGCGCGCTCGTCGCCGCGACCGCCGGCAAAGCCTCGGAGGCGGCCAGCGGGACCGGGGCGGCCGGCGCGACCGGCGCGGCCGCAACGGCCGGCGCCGGAGCGGCGGCCGAAGTTTCGATCTCGAAGGCCGGCGCGAACAGGGCGATGGCTGGAAGCGCCAGCAGCAGGGCCACGGCCAGCTTGAGCACCGCGCCCCGGTCCGCCGCCGCCCGCGAGCGGAGCATCGCCGCCAGGAGCAAGGCCCCGCCGGCGATCGCCGCCGATTTCCAGCCCATTTCGATCAGGAAGTCGTAGCTCATTGGTCGCGCTCCTTTGCCTCGTCGATCGCGCGTTGCAGCGCATCGAGCTCTTCGGGCTTCAGCGATTGGGAAAGGCCGAGCAGGGCCGTCGCGGCGCTCGCCGCCGACCCGTCGAAGAAAGTCTTGACCATCTGCCTGAGCGCCGTCTCGCGCACCTTGGCCGGCTGCGGAACGCTCCTGTAGACATAGGTCTGGTCGTCGGCGCGGTGCCGGACCATCCCCTTGGCCTCGAGCCGCGCCAGCATCGTGCGAACCGCCGAATGGCTCGGCGGATCGGCCATCGCCCGGCGGACGTCGGCCGCCGTCGCCTCGCCGGCGCTGCACAATATCTCGAATATTTCGCGCTCACGGCGCGGAAGGCTGGCAATCATCGAATCGGCGTCCTTGCTGCTACACCTGTAGCATGCCACAAATGTAGCAGCTTGCAAGCCCGTTCGTCGAAAATTGCGGGAGGTTGGCCGATTTCATCCTCCCCGTCGCCAGATGGGGAGGATCAAGTCAGCGAGGCTTCCTGAACCTGTAGACGAAGCGGTCGGTCTTGCCGCGGATCGAGGGGTCGAAGACGTTCTTGCTGTGGTCCTCGGCCACGCGAAGCAGGTCCGACTGGGCTTCGAGCACGAAGCCGGCCCGCTCGAAATCGGCCTTCACCACCGCCGGGTCGATCCGGTGCAGCTTCTCGACCACCTCGCGCGTGTCGCCGCCGGCGGCCGCGACATGGTCGATCACGGCGACGGTCCCGCCCGGCTTCACCGCGTCCCAGATCGCCTTGACCACCGTGTTCGGGTCGATCCGGGGCAGGCCGAACTGGGCGCTTTCCCAATAAGCGTCGTGATAGACGAGGTGGAGCAAAGCGAAATCGAAGCCTTCCGGAGCGAAGGCGATCGCCGTCGACGGGCTCGAATAGAAAGCGGCGTTGGAATTGCGCGAGCGTATGTCGGCCAGGGCCTTCACCACCGGCTCACGGCGGGCGAACGAGGCCGCGTTCCAGCCGACGACATGGCCGTTCGGACCGACCGCCTTGGCCATGATGTCGGCATAATAGCCGGTGCCGGTGAAGTAATCGAGGACCCGGTCGCCCTTCTTCAGGCCCATGAATCGAAGCATTTCGACCGGCTTCCTCACCTCGTCAAGGTCGGTCGCCGTCTTGGGCCGCCCGGCCGCGGCCATGCCGGCCGCCACGTCCGCGGGAGCCCCCGCCGGAACCCTGGCCGCGGCCGGCGCCGCTATCGCCACCATGATCGTCAGAAGTGCCGTCCCGCGCATATTCCGCCTCCCTTATGCCTCAGGCCGCCGCGCTGCGCCTCGCGGCGCGTTCGGTCAATGTCCGTTCCTGGGCCCGCGCCTGAAGCGCCTGCATAGCGGCGTGCGACGAAAGCGCCGCCCCTTCCTGCCAAAACTGGACATAGCTCAGATGCTCGCCGGCGAAGAAGATCGGTCCTTCGGGCTTGCAGAGCTCGGCATAGCGGGCCGGGCGGGGCGATTCGAACCAGGCGGGATCGCCGGGCCCGACGCCTTCCGACCAGCGGGTCAGCCCCCAGGCGACCGTCACCGGACGGGTCAGCTCGCCCGCCTTGGCGGGATGCATCCGCCCGATCACCTCCCGGCAGATCCGGAAACGTTCTTCGTGGCTCATCGCCGTGAACTCCGCCGGGTGATTCTGCCCCGTCCATCCGGCGACATAGGCGGCGACGAGCACCCCCCTGTCGCCGTGCCAGCCGCCCGAAGGATAGAGCACGTTCTCGGAGACGGCATCCGTCCAGCCGACCCCGCCGTAGACCCCCTCATCCTCCCAGAACCGGCGCGACTCGAAAGCCGCCTTGGTCGCCGGGACGTAGGCGATGTCCCGCATCGCCGCCTGCTTGGCCGGCGAGAAATCACTGGGGATCCGCGCGAGCAGGTTCACCGGCAGGGTGCAGATGCAATAATCGGCCTCGGTCCTGCCGCCGCCATGCTCGATCCGGACCCGCTCGCCGATGCGGCGGATCGCGGTCACCGGAGTGCGCAACCGGACCGCCGGCCTGACCTCCTCGTAGAGGGCGTGCGCGATCCGGTCCATTCCGCCGACCGGCTGGAACATCA
>JBEVDE010000148.1:0-9447 GCA_040514175.1 Allosphingosinicella sp.
CCCTGCGAGCGAGTGCGGGGCGGGCCGTCGGTGTCCCGCGTCCACGCGGAGCCCCTGTGCGGGCGGCCTTCTCCGGGCGACCGCGGAGCGGCGGGCCGATGACGGGCCAGGGCTACGTCGCAGCGTCGGTCACGATGCGTTAGCATCGCTCCCTCCTCGCTCCTTGCCCTGGCCCGTCATCGGCTCCGTCACGACCGTTGCGGGTATCGAGTACGGACCCTAAGGCTTGGCCGGCGCTTTCGGCTCGCCCGGGAAGGGGTGAGCGACCGAGAATTCGGACGTTCCCTTGACCGTCCAGAAGGTCACCAGAAACGGCACGATCCGGCCGCATTGCGCGACCTCCCAGCGCTCGTAGCGCGCGCCGGGCAGGGCGACCCGGAAATTCGGATCCGCCGGCTGCCAGCCGTCCGGCTGGATCGACGCCTTCACCGCCGTCACCCTGTCGCACTTCAAGGCGTGGCCGCCGCTGAACCGCATGACCTCCTGCATGGCGTCCCAGAGCAATTTGGCGTCGGCCGTGGTCTGGCCGGTGAAGTCGATCTCGGCGACGGCCGGTGCCGCCGGAGCCGCGACCGCCTCCGGCGCCTGGGCCGGCGGCGCCGGAGTCAGCGCCGCGGCGGCGAGAATGAAAGCAAGCACGTCATTTACCCTCCCGGCACTTCATTAGCGGCTGAATCCGGGTCCCGAAAGCCTCGGTTCCCTCGATGAAATCGTCGAAGGTGAGGAGCACTCCGCCCGTGTTGGGGACTGTGCTCGCCTCGTCGAGCATCCGGGCGACATTCTCGTAGGAGCCGACCAGAGTGCCCATGTTGAGGTTGACCGCGCTCTCCTTGTCGGCGAGCTGGCGGACGTTGGTGGTGGTGCTGGTCTTGTCGGCCGCGCCCTGGAAGCCGAGCCAGGCGATGGCCTCCTCGTCCGCGCCCTCGCGATAGGAGATCCATTTCTCCATCGCCTCCTCGTCCGTCTCGGCGGCGATGACCATGAACAAGGCGTAGATTCGGACGTCGCGGCCGGTCCTGGCGGTCGCCGCCATCAGCCGCTCGTTGTTGGGCGCGAAGGCGGTAGGCGTGTTGACGCCCTTGCCGAGGCAGAAGGCGTAATCCGCATATTGCGCCGAGAAAGCGAGGCCCTCGTCCGACGAGCCGGCGCAGATGATCTTCATCTCGCCTTCGGGGACCGGCCGCACCCGGCAATCCTCCATCTGATAATATTCGCCCTTGAAGTCGGAGACTCCGGTTTCCCAAAGCTCCCTCAGGATATGGGCATATTCGCCGAGCATCTGATAGCGGTTGCGGAAATGCTCGTCGCCGGGCCACAGCCCCATCTGGCTATATTCCGGGCGCTGCCAGCCGGTGATCAAATTGAGCCCGAAGCGGCCGTGGCTGATCGAATCGATCGTGTTGCACATCCGCGCCGCGAAGGCGGGCGGGACGACGAGGGTCGGGCAGGTCGCGTAGATCTTGATCTTCTCGGTGACCGCGGCGAGCCCGGCCATCAGGGTGAAGCTCTCGAGCCCATATTCCCAGAACTGGGTCTTGCCGCCGAAGCCCCTCAGCTTGATCATCGAAAGGAGGAAGTCGACGCCATATTTCTCGGCGCGCTGGGCGATATCCTTGTTGAGGTCGAAGCTCGGCATATACTGGGGCGAAGTCTCGCTGATCAGCCAGCCATTGTTGTTGATCGGAACGAAGATGCCGATTTCCATAGCTGCTCAGCTCCTTAGAAATTCGAGGACGAGACGGTTGAAGGCGTCGGGCTCGGTGACGTTGCAGGCGTGGCCGCCGCGCTGGAGTCGCGCCACGGTCGCGTTCGCGAGCTCGCCGGCGAGCAGCTCCGAGCATAGGGCCGGGACGAGGACGTCGTCGTCGGCGGCGACGAGCAGGGTCGGGCAGGGCGGCCCGGGCCGGAGCTCGAATTTTCGCGCCGCCGCGATCCTTTTCTCGACCGTCTCGACCGGTGGAAAGCGCTTGAGCTGATGCTCGGCCTCGACGTCGAGCATCCCCGAATTCATCGAGCTCCAGTCGGCCGGGTAGAGGAAGATCGGCTGGGCCTGGACATAGGCCTGGGGGCCGCTCGTCCGCAGCAGCTCGAGGCGCGCGTCGAAGCAGCGCGCGGTGTGCGGGTCGAGCCTCGGCCAGCCGTTCACCACCACGCGCTTCGCCAGCGCCTCTCCGAGCTCCAGCCCGATCAGCCCGCCGATCGCATGGCCGAGGAAATAGGGCCGGCGGATCTCCAGCGCGCCGATCAGCGCTAGAACGTCCGCGGCCATCGCGGCGATCGATGTCTCGCCCTCCGGAAGCGCGCCGCTCCGGCCGGTTCCGCGATGGTCGTAGAGCAAAACTCGATGGCCGCGCGACAGCGCCGCCAGATTGGGCGCCCAATAGGAGCCCGAGCCGCCGAGGCCGGGCGAGAGGATCAGGACCTCGCCGGCTTGTGGGCCGTGCCATTCGTACCAGAGGCCGGCGGCATGCGGCATCAGCCGATGTGCGCCACGCTGGCGATCTCGACCACCAGCCCCGGCTTCACCAACCCGCACTGGATGCAGTAGCGCGCCGGCTTGGCGCCCGGAAAATATTCGGCATAGACGGCGTTCATCGCCGGATAGTCGGCCCAGTCGGTCAGGAAGATGTGGTTGAAGGCGACGTCGGCCATGCTCGCTCCGGCGGCTTCGAGGGTGATCCGGATCGTCTCGAGCACGTGCCGGGTCTGCGCTTCGGCGTCGCCCGGATAGAGCACGGCGCCGCCCGGACCCAGGGCCAACGTGCCCGACACATAGACCGTGTTCCCCGCCTTGGTCCCCGCCGAATAAGGCGCGATCGGGGTCGGGAATTGCGGCGGGTTGATCGATTCGAACGGCATCAGCGCCTCCAGCCAGGGATTGAATCGCCCCCACCCGTTCGGGCTGAGCTTGTCGAAGCCCTCCCTTTTTCCGCGGGGAAGGGCAAGGAAAGGCCTTCGACAGGGTCAGGCCGAGCGGAGGGGCGGAAGGTCATTCCGCCACCTGCCCGAACGCCCCGCAGAAATCGGCCACCGTCGAGACCCAGCCGAAGAAGGTCTCGACATTGTAGACGCTCGCCTTCTGCAGGAATTCGGGCCCCGCCTGGTGAGTCGCATCTTCGAGCATGATCCCGAAATATTCGAGGAAGAAGCCGTCACGCAAAGTCGATTCGACGCAGACGTTGGTGGCGATGCCGACCAGGACGATGTTGCGGATGCCGCGCGAGCGGAGCACCGAATCGAGCTGCGAGTTGAAGAAGCCCGAATAGCGGGTCTTGGGCAGGACGACGTCGCCGGGATGCGGCGCGAGCGACTCGACCAGGGCGTAGTCCCAGCCGCCTTTCGCGAGCAATTTCCCCTCCAGCTCCGGCCGCGCCCGCATCGTCTTCAAGGCGTTGGACTTGTGCCAGTTGGGCGAGCCGGGCCCGCCGGCCTCGACATAGGCTTCGTCCCAGCCGTTCTGGAAATAGATGACGGTCAGGCCGGCGCCGCGCGCGGTCTCGACCACCTTGGCGCATTGCTCGACGACCGCTCCGGCGCCGCCGATGTCGAAGCCGGCGAGGTCGAGATAGCCGCCCGGCGAGGCGTAGGCGTTCTGCATGTCGACGACGATCACCGCCGTCTCCTCGGCCGCGACCCGGATCGGCTCGGGGCGCGCCGGGAGGGTGACGAGCCGCCGAGCTTTTCCTTCGCTGGTCGCGTCCACGGTCATGGGGGGAAATCTTCTACCAGAAGGGCCGGTCACACAATCCCTCTCCCGTTCTTCACGGGAGAGGGGATCACGCCGGCCACCCGCCCTTGAAGGCGAAATCCTCCACCGGCTTGCGCCCGCTCGGAAACTCCCGGGCCCGCATTTTCTCCGGCAGGGTCGCCGGATCGCCGATCCGTCCGACCACGGCCGCGGCCTCGACCCTGTAACGCTCCGGCACCGCCAGCTCTGTACGAACCCGCTCGAAATCCACGCCCGACATGCCGTGCGCCTGGTAGCCCAGCCGGGTCGCCTGAAGGGCGAAGCTGACCCAGGCCGCGCCGGCATCGTAGCTGTGGGTGTGCGAGGTCGCCGGCGCGCCCGTCTTGTCGGTCATCGGCAGGGTGTCGGAGAGGATGTAGACCAGAACCGAGGCGCTGTGCGCCCAGCTCTGGTTCCACGGAATGAGGAGGCCGAGGAACCGCTCCCAATCCGCGTCGCCGCGCCGGGCGTAGAGGAACCGCCAGGGCTGCGAGTTGAACGCCGACGGCGCCCACCGCGCCGCCTCGAACAGGCTGAGCAGATCCGCTTCCGGAATCTCGGATTCGTCGAACGCGCGCGGCGACCAGCGGTCGAGGAAGAGGGGGTCGATGGCGTGGTCGGCTTGGCGGGGCATGGGCTCTCCTCTTCCTCCCCGTGGCCAGATGGGGAGGGGGACCATGCGAAGCATGGTGGAGGGGTAAAGGGCAAGGGCGCCAGGTGGTTCCGTGCCATCCTCCGACCGCGCAAGGCGACAGTCACCCGCTGCATTGCACAAGGTGACAGGCACGTGCTGCGGCGCACAAGGTGACAGGTACATGTTGCAGCGCAGCGGCGGGCTTGGGAAGGGGCTTCGGCTGTAGGCGCTTCCATCAGGGGCTGGGCGGTCAAGGGGTTGCCCCTCCGTGCCGCCGGGGGCATAGGGCGCGCGACTATTCCGACGGCGCCTCGCGCCGCCCCTTCGGGAGCCCATTATGACCTCGGACACTGTCGCTGGAGCCGAAGCCGCTTCCTCGGGAAGCGGCGCCAGCGGCGCTGCGGCGGCCCCTTCCGCCGCCGACGTGCAGATCGTCGACGCCCTCGCCCATGCCCTCGTCGACGGCGCCCTTCCCGGCGAGCTCGCCGACTTCACCGATCCCGACAGGATCGCGGCCGCCCAGTTCATCGCCGCCTGCGCCGCCCGCCGCCCGGCCGGGATCGCCCTGGTGCGGGTCGAGCCGCAGGGTGGCGCCCTCGGCCATCGCCGGATGCGGATCGGGATCGTCAACGACGACATGCCCTTTCTCGTCGACTCCGTCGCCAACACGCTCGCCGCGCGCAACCTCACCGTCCACCGGCTTCTCCATCCGGTGCTCTGCGTCACGCGAGACGGCGACGGCGCGCTGAGCGCGGTCGAGCCGCTCTGCGACGCGCCCGAGCGCCGCGAATCGATGATGTATCTCGAGGTCGACCGCGCCGACGCCCGCGGCCGGCGCGAGATCGCCGTCGATCTCCAGCGGGTGCTCGCCGACGTCAGGGCCGCGGTCACCGACTGGCGGGCGATGCAGGCGCGGATGCGCGCCGACGCCGGCGAGGCCGGCAACGAGGAAGGCGCGGCCCTGCTGCGCTGGTTCGCGGACGGCGCGATGACCCTGCTCGGCTTCGAGATCGAGCGCCCCGACGGCCAGCCCACCGACACGCTCGGCCTGTTCCGGATCCCGGGCGAGCCGACCGACCCCGGCGGAGCGCTGGGCGCGATGCGCTATTTCGAGGCCGGCGGCGACGTCCCGCTCCTCGCCAAGGCCGAGCGCCGCGCCTCGGTCCACCGCCGGGTTCCGCTCGATCTCGTCGTCGTGCCGGTCCGGGAAGGCGGCAAGGTCACCGGAATCGGAGTCCATGCCGGCCTGTGGACCAGCGAGGCCCTGAGCTCGCCGGTCGAGGAGGTGCCTCTGCTTCGGCGCCGGCTCCAGCAGCTCGAGAGCGAATTCGGCTTCGACCCGTCGGGCCATAGCGGCAAGGCGCTCCGCCACGCCGTCACCACGCTTCCCCACGACCTTCTCGTCAGCCTCAGCGTCGAGGCGATGCGCGAGCTCGTCACCATCGCCATGTCGCTCGCCGACCGGCCGCGGCCGACGCTCGCTCTGGTCCGCTCGATCCTCAAGGGGAACATGTTCGCCTTCGTCTGGCTTCCGCGCGACGAGCTGACCACCCGGCGGCGCCTCGCCATCGGCAAGATGATCGAGCAGGCCTCGCAGGGCTATATCTCCAACTGGTCGGTCGAACTGGGCGACGGCGACCTCGCCCTGCTGCGCTACACGCTCTACGTCGGGCCCGAGACCCCGACCCCCGACGTCGCCGAGCTCGACCGCCGTCTCGACGAGATGGTGCGGGGCTGGGAGCCGTCGGTCGAGGAGGCGCTCGGCGAGCTGGTCGGCCCGCAGCGCGCCACCCGCCTCGCTCTGTCCTATCTCGACGATTTCCCCGAAGCCTACCGGATCGCCGTCCCGCCGGCCGAAGCGGCTCAGGACATATTGCGCATCTGCGCGCTCGACAGCGCCGCGCAGCGCGACGCCCGGCTCTACCGCCAGGCGGAGGACGGGCCGAAACGGCTCAGGCTCAACACCTACCGGCTCGCCGAGATCATCCCGCTCTCCGACGCGGTGCCGGTGTTCGAGAATTTCGGCTTCCGGGTGCTCGAGGAGCATCCGACCGCGCTGGACGAGGGCCGCCTCGGCTACGTGCACGAATTCCTGCTCGAGGTCCGCGCCGGCGAAGCCGCGCAGGTGCTCGACCGCTCCGAGCTGGTCGAGCGCGCGATCGCCGAAGTGCTCGAAGGGCGTGCCGAGAACGACCCGTTCAACCAGCTGCTCGTCGCCGCCGCGCTCGCGCCGCGCGACGTCGTCCTGTTCCGCGCCTGGTTCCGCTATCTGCGCCAGGTCGGCCTGTCCTATTCGATGGTGACCGTGGTCGAGGCGCTGCGCCGCGCGCCGGAAGTCGCCCACGGCCTGATCGCCTTGTTCGACGCGCTCCACGATCCCGGCCACCAGGGCCCGCGCGACGGCGCGATCGAGGCCGCCCAGCGGACCATCCGTGACGGCCTCTCCAAGGTCGCAGCGATCGACGAGGACCGGATCCTCCGGCTGCTTCACGGCGTGGTTTCGGCGACTCTTCGAACCAACGCCTTCACCGCGGCCGGGCGCGAGGCTTTGGCCTTCAAGCTCGACAGCGCCAAGGTGCCGGGCCTGCCCCAGCCTTTGCCCTGGCGCGAGATCTGGGTCTATTCGCCGAGGGTCGAGGGCATCCACCTGCGCGGCGGCCCGATCGCCCGCGGGGGCCTTCGGTGGTCCGACCGGCGCGACGATTTCCGGACCGAGATTTTGGGGCTGATGAAGGCGCAGCTGGTCAAGAATGCGGTGATCGTTCCGACCGGCGCCAAGGGCGGCTTCTATCCCAAGCAGCTCCCGCCGACCTCCGATCGCGACGCCTGGCTCGCCGAAGGGACGGAAAGCTACCGGATCTTCATGCGTTCCTTGCTGTCCATCACCGACAATATCGTCGGCAACAGGATCGTCCATCCGGACGGGGTCGTCGTTCTCGACGGCGACGATCCCTATTTCGTCGTCGCCGCCGACAAGGGCACCGCGACCTTCTCGGACATCGCCAACGCGATCGCGACCGAGCGCGGCTTCTGGCTCGGCGATGCCTTCGCCTCCGGCGGCAGCTACGGCTACGACCACAAGGCGATGGGGATCACCGCCAAGGGCGCCTGGATCTCGGTCCAGCGCCATTTCCGCGAGCTCGGCGTCGACGTCCAGTCGCAGCCGATCCGGGTCGCCGGAGTCGGCGACATGTCGGGCGACGTTTTCGGCAACGGCATGCTCCTTTCGAAGGCGATCAAGCTCGTCGCCGCCTTCGACCACCGCCACATCTTCCTCGATCCCGATCCGGATCCGGCGTCGAGCTGGATCGAGCGCGACCGATTGTTCAACCTGCCCCGCTCGAGCTGGGACGATTACGACCGCAAATTGCTCTCGAAGGGCGGCGGCATTTTCCCGCGCGCGCAGAAGGCGATCCCGCTGTCGCCGGAAATCCGCGCTTTGCTCGGTCTCGAGGCGGAGGAGACCGACCCGGCCTCCCTCCTCACCGCCATCCTCTCGGCCCAGGTCGACCTGCTCTGGTTCGGCGGCATCGGCACCTACATCAAGGGCAAGACCGAGAGCCATGCGGAGGTCGGCGATCCCGGCAACGACGCCATCAGGGTGAACGGCGGCGAGCTTCGCGCCAGGGCTCTCGGCGAGGGCGCCAACCTCGCCATCACCCAGGCCGGCCGGATCGAGTTCGCCGGCGTCGGCGGCCGGATCAACACCGACTTCATCGACAATTCGGCCGGGGTCGACTGCTCGGACAATGAGGTCAACATCAAGATCCCCCTGAACCGCGAGATGGCGGAGGGGCGGCTCGCGCTCGAAGACCGCAACGCCCTGCTCGCCGAGATGACCGACGAGGTCGCCGAGCTCGTGCTCGAGGACAATCGCCTCCAGACCCTGGCGCTGTCTATCGCCGAGCGCGGCGGCGCCTCCGGCCTTCCGCCTCTGCTCCGGGCGATGGAGATGCTCGAGGAGAGCGGCCGATTGAACCGCGCCGTCGAGGGCCTCGAATCCAACGAGGATCTGATGCGCCGGGCGCATGAGGACCGCGGCCTCACCCGGCCCGAGCTCGCCATCCTCCTCTCCACCTCGAAGATGGCGCTCCAGGCGGCGCTCGAATCGGGCAAGATCACCGAGGATCCGACCCTGACCCCGGAGCTTTGCGCCGCCTTTCCGGAGACGATGCAGGCCCGCCACGGCGACGCCATCCTCCAGCACCGCCTGCGCCGCGAGATCATCGCCACCAAGATCGCCAACCGGCTCGTCAACCGGCTCGGCATCACCGCGCCCTTCGCCCTCGCCGAGGAGGAAGGCGCCTCGTTCGGCCAGGTCGCCGCCGCCTTCGTCGCGGCCGAGCGCCTGTTCGACATGCAGGGCTTCTGGGAGCGGCTCGACACCGCCGATTTGCCCGAGCAGCTCCGCCTCGAATTGTTCGATCAGGCCAGCCAGGCGCTTCAGCTCCACATGGCCGACATCCTTCGCAACACCTCGGCGACGACCAAGCTCGCCGAGATGGTCGACAATCTCGCCCCCGGCCTCGAGGCGCTCGACGCCGCCGTCGAAGGGCTGCTCCGGCGTGAGGTGGCGAGCGAGGCGAGCGAACGCCGGCAGCGGCTGATCGAGCTCGGCGCGCCCGACGACATCGCCCGCAAGATCGTTCGGCTGTTCGAGCTGAACGGCGCGGTCGGCATCGCCGCCTTGGGCAAGCGTCTCGGAGTCGACGTCATCGGCCTCACCAACGCCTATACCCGCCTCGGCGAGGCGCTCGGCCTGGACTGGGCGCAGGGCGCGGCCAACCAGTTCCGGGCGAGCGACCAATGGGAGCGGCTGCTCACCGCCGGCCTCGCCCGCGATTTCGAGCAGCTCCGACTCGACTTCCTTCACCGCAAGCGCGGAAGCGAGCCGACCGAGGCCGTCGACCAGTGGGTCGCGGCGCAGGGCGCGAGGATCGAGCAGTTCCGACGGGTCGTCGAGCGGGTCCGCAACGCGCCCGTGACGACGGCGCCGATGCTGGCGCAAATCGCCACCCAGGCCAGGGTGCTGCTCGGAAGGTAAATCCTCCCCATCGCGAGATGGGGAGGGGAGGATTTAGTCCGC
>JBEVDE010000153.1:0-11888 GCA_040514175.1 Allosphingosinicella sp.
GTCCGCCGATCGGCGCCCGCGCGCCCAGACCGCGACGGCGCCGAGCCGCGGCGAATCGATCGCCTCGCCCCACTGAGCCCAGGACCGGGCCCAGCCCGAATCCGTCCCCGCGATACCGGCCTGCTTGAGGCACCAGTTGACGAAGGCCGAGCACCAGGGCGTCGAATCGCGCTCCCATTCGCCTTCCTCCAGATCCGTGCAGGTGGCGAGATATTCGAGAATCCGCGGATGCTCCCCGCTTTCGGCTTCCGCGACGCTGGCGGCCAGCTCCCGGAGAGCGATTTCATACCAGGGGGGAGGAGCGGACATGGCCTCACGGTAGCGGCCCGGTCCCGGCAGAAGAAGTGGCGGACGAAAAAAGGCCGGAGCTTTCGCCCCGGCCCTCCTTCATTCCGTCCGGATCGAAGCGCCGCTTCGATCCGATGACTTACGCGTTCGCCACCTCGGCGACGTCGACCTTGAGGCCCGGCCCCATGGTCGAGGACAGGGCAACCTTCTTGACATATTTGCCCTTGGCGCCCGCCGGCTTCGCCTTGACGATGGCGTCGACGAAGGCGGTGAAGTTGCGCTTCAGGTCCTCGGCCGGGAAGCTCGCCTTGCCGATGCCGGAGTGGATGATCCCGGCCTTCTCGACCCGGAACTCGACCTGGCCGCCCTTGGCCGCCTTGACCGCCTCGGTGACGTTGGGGGTGACGGTGCCGAGCTTCGGGTTCGGCATCAGGCCCTTGGGGCCGAGCACCTTGCCGAGCCGGCCGACGATGCCCATCATGTCGGGGGTGGCGATGACCCGGTCGAAGTCGATCGTCCCGCCCTGGATGCTCTCCATCAGATCCTCGGCCCCGACCACGTCGGCGCCCGCCTTCTTCGCTTCCTCGGCCTTGTCGCCGCGGGCGAACACCGCCACCCGGACGTCCTTGCCGGTGCCGGCGGGAAGGGTGACGACTCCACGTACCATCTGGTCCGCGTGCCTGGGGTCGACTCCGAGGTTGAGGGCGACCTCGATCGTCTCGTCGAATTTCGACCTGGCATTGGCCTTGAGGGTCTCGATCGCCTCGTCGACTCCGTAGAGGCGGCTGCGGTCGACGGCCTCGTTGAGGGCCTTCATCTTCTTGCTGAGCTTCGCCATCGCCTTAGCTCCCCGTCACTTCGAGGCCCATCGCGCGGGCGGAGCCTTCGATGATCCGGGCCGCGGCCTCGATATCGTTGGCGTTCAGATCCTTCATCTTCACTTCGGCGATCTCGCGCAGCTGGGCGCGGGTGACCCGGCCCGCGGTCTGCTTGCCGGGCTCCTTGGCGCCGGCCGTGATCTTCGCCGCCTTCTTCAGAAGGAAGGTCGCCGGCGGAGTCTTGGTCTCGAAGGCGAAGCTGCGGTCGGCGAAGACGGTGATGACGGTGGGGATGGGCATGCCCTTCTCCAGCTCGGTCGTCGCCGCGTTGAACGCCTTGCAGAAGTCCATGATGTTGACGCCGCGCTGCCCGAGGGCGGGCCCGATCGGCGGCGACGGATTGGCGGCGCCCGCGGGCACCTGGAGCTTGAGATAGCCCGTTATCTTCTTAGCCATTGTGTCTCACTCTGTTGCAAGTTTAGCGGTCCGAACGGCCTTCCTCTCGGTCGGCCTCCCGCAAGTTTCCATTGCTGATGCGTTGGAAGGGCGCGCCCTTAGCGCAATCGGGCGCGGAGCGCAAATTCATCCCTGCCGGCGCGGCGCCGGGCCTGGCCCGCGCCGGCCCTCGCTCAGCCGTTGCCTTTGTCCGGATTGACACCGAAATAGGCGTAGGCGGCGGCGATGGCGAGGCCGAGCCAGGTCTTGGCGAATTCGACCAGCTGCGGCACCTCCCTGTCACTGGCACGATCCATGAGGCCGAACAGCAAGGCGGCGACTCCCAGCGCGACCCAGACGATCACGTAGGCGATGGCGAGCCGGCGCGGTCCGGGAGCCTGCGAATTGGCGTCGGCGGGCGCGAAGGTGCGGCCGGCCGGCGCGTTCCCGGTCGCGGTGACGGCGAGCTCGGCGACCACCACCGCCGAGACCAGCCCGCCGATGATGTTCATGACGTAATAGGCGTCGCCGCTCGGCGCCGTGTCCGCCAGTTTCTGGGCATACAGGATCGCGTGGATCAGGACGTATCCGTAGACCGCCAGGAACAGCGACGCGATGAACGCTCCGACGATCAGCCTGGTGCTCGATTGCGACATGACTCCTCCTTCGCAAAAGGCCGGGACTCCGGCGCTTTCGGGCGGATGAAAGGGAGAGTTGGACGGCGCGTCTGTGGCGTAACGCACAGCCTGAGCCCGCGGTGGACCCGCACTTTCCATTGCCGCTGCTTTGAAATGCATACCCAAAGCCTTGGCCCCTCCGGCCAAGTCCGGGGGAGGATCTTGTCAGTTCGGCTCCACCTCGACCGCGAGCGGGCCTTTCCTACCGGCGGCGATCCGGGCTCTCAGCGGCTGGTCGGGGCTCAGATCGGCGAGGCCGCCGCGGCGGACCGTCTCCATGTGGACGAAGATGTCCTGGCCGTCCTCCTCCTCGCGCACGAGGAAGCCGTAGCCCTTGAGGCGGTTGAACCATTTCACCCGCACCGGCTCATAGGCGCCGGCCTGGTCGAGAAGGGCGGAAGGATCGATCCGTTCGCCCGAGCCGGTCCCGGCCGGGCGCTGAGGCTCGGGCATCACCGCCTGGCTGAGATCGATCGACAGGACCTTGCGGGCCTGGAGTCCGCGCTCCTGCTCGGCGACCAGGCATTCGACGACCGCGCCTTCGGGGAGGCTGCGCCGGTCATGCTCCTTCAGGACACTGAAATGGACGAGGATGTCGCCCTTGGCCTGGTCGCTGACCAGGAAGCCGAAGCCGCGGGTGGCGTCGAACCATTTCATCGTGCCGGTGAGCTTGATGAGGCTCTCGTCCTCCGGGCGCGGAGGATCGTCCGCGCCGTCGGGGTCAAGCGCGCCGTTCCCAGCAATCGATCCACGGCGCGAGTTCATTAACGGCCGATCCACCATCCAAACCGTGGTGACTATCACGCCTTCCGCGGATTTGTGAACCGTTTCCGATTGTTTTTATGGGACATCCGGCTCGGGCAGGTCGTCGGGGCCCGCGGCGAGCACCTGCCGGACCAGATCGAGGCGGTGGCCGGCGCGGAGCATGGCGGCCGCCGCTTTGTCCCGGGCGGCCCGATCCGGGGCATCCGGGGCATAGGGACCGAGCCGCCGGCGGCGGGCGAAACGATATGCCGCGGCGAGCGCGTCCTCCGCGGAAATGTCGCCGGCCTCGGCCGAATCCGCCTCGGCGACGCCCGCTCCGCGAAGCGCCTGGCGGACCCGCCGCTCGCCATAGCCGCGGCGCAGAAGCGAAGCCGTCCGGGCCGAGGCGAAGCTCCTGTCGTCGACATAGCCAAGTTCGGCGAAGCGCTCGACGAGCCGCTCGACCGGCGGCTCGCCCGGGCCGCTCCAGCCCCGTTCCCTGAGCTTGCGGCGAAGGTAGAGAGCGAGCTTCGCCCGGGTCGTCGCATAGCGGCCGGCGTAAAAGAGGCCCAGCCGCTCGAGCCCTTCCGAATCGAGGGGTGGAGAGGGGCTTTTGTCGGGTCGGGATCTCACGCGCCATGATTGTGCCACAGTCGGTCCCGATTATAAACGAGTACCTCTCCCGTCCCGGGAGGCGGTTCGCGCGCCAATACCAGAGAGGATCCGCTACACCCGTGCCCGAGACTTTGGTCCCGACGCCGACTGCGGATATTTTGCCGCGCCGCTTCGCCGACTTCGAGAGGCTCGGCGACGCGCTCGATTATGCGGCCGGAGGACTGCGCGGCCTCAATTTCCACGATCCGCGCGGAGTCCTCGTCCGCGCTTACCCCTATCGCGAGCTTCGCGAGGACGCCCTCGCCGCCGCCCGGCGGCTGATCGCGGCCGGGGTGAAGCCGAAGGACCGGATCGCGATCGTCGCCGAGACCAGCCCGGAATTCGCCGCGCTCTTCTTCGGCACCGTCTACGCCGGCGCCTGGCCGGTGCCGCTGCCCTTGCCGACCTCTTTCGGCGGCCGCGATTCCTATATCGACCAGCTCAAGGTCCAGCTCGACAGCGCCGATCCCAGCCATCTCTTCTACCCCGAGGAGCTGGGCGCGATGGCGGGCGCCGCGGCCGAGGCGGCGGGAGTCGCCGGCCTCTCCTGGGAGAGCTTCGCCGAGCGCGAGGGGCCGGAGGCCGAGCTTCCGCAGGCCGAGCCAGACGACATCGCCTATCTGCAATATTCGAGCGGCTCGACCCGCTTCCCGCACGGAGTCGCGGTCACCCATCGCGGCCTCCTCAACAATCTCGCCGCGCACAGCCACGGCATGGAGGTGATCGAGACCGACCGCTGCATCTCCTGGCTGCCCTGGTATCACGACATGGGCCTGGTCGGCTGCCTGCTGTCGCCGATGGCGAACCAGATCTCGACCGATTATCTCAAGACCGAGGATTTCGCCCGCCGACCGCTCGCCTGGCTCGACCTCATCACCCGCAACCAGGGCACGACCGGAAGCTATTCGCCGACCTTCGGCTACGACATCTGCGCCCGCCGGGTCTCCAGCCTGACCAACGTCGCCGAGCGCTTCGACCTGTCGCGCTGGCGGATCGCCGGCAACGGCGCCGACATGATCCGCCCCGACGTCATGCAGGCCTTCGTCGACGCCTTCGGCCCGGCCGGCTTCGACGCCAAGAGCTTCTGCCCGAGCTACGGCCTCGCCGAGGCGACGCTGGCGGTGACGATCATGCCCCCGGGCGAGGGCATCGTCGTCGAGCTGGTCGAGGAGACCACCCTCTCGGGCGACGGCAAGATGCACCGCGACCGGCCGCAGCGCTACCGGGCGATCGTCAATTGCGGCAGGCCCGCGCGGGACATGGAGATCGAGATCCGCGACGAGGACGGCGGAACGCTCGGCAATCGCGAGATCGGCAAGGTCCATTGCCGCGGCCCCTCGGTCATGGTCGGCTATTTCCGCGACGAGGAGGCGACCGAGGCCTGCCTCGACTCCGAAGGCTGGCTCGACACCGGCGACATGGGCTATCTCAGCGACGGCTATCTCTACATCGTCGGCCGCGCCAAGGACATGATCATCATCAACGGCAAGAACCACTGGCCCCAGGACATCGAATGGGCGGTGGAGCAATTGCCGGGCTTCAAGGCCGGCGACATCGCCGCTTTCTCGATCACCACGCCGGGCGGCGAGGAAACCCCCGCCGTCCTCGTCCAGTGCCGCACCTCCGACGCCGAAGAGCGGACCCGGCTTCGCGAAATCATCCGCGAGCGGGTGCGGGCGATCACCGGGATGAACTGCGTCATCGAGCTCGTGCCGCCCAGGACTTTGCCGCGGACGAGCTCAGGGAAGCTGTCGAGAGCGAAGGCGCGGAGCCTGTATTTGACGGGCGAGATCCAGCCCTACGATATCGCCGCGTAGCCCGAGCGTAGCGAGAGGATTGCGAAGCAATCGTCGAGCAGCGCGAAGAGAGCGCAGCGGCCGGCCAGCCTGCCCCCGGACCCGATCCGGGGGACAGGACTGACGTCACGGGATTTACTCCCGTGACAGCCGCGGAGACCGACGGAACGCCGACTGCGCCACAGATCGACAAGGCATCCCAACTACGTCCAAATAATTGCGCCGAACTGAAATTTTGCGGATTGCCAATCGCAGACGGGCGGTGCGAACTTGGTCACGGGCAGGCGAGGGGCGCCTCCCCGGAGATTGGCGTGGTACGGCATATGGCGTTTCGGAACGGCGGCTCGGGTCGGCAGCGGCCCTTCCGAAAGACTTTTGTCCTGAGTATCTTGCTAATTGCTCCCGCAACCCAGGCGGCCGGGAGGCCTCCGTCGCCGCCCAGGGCGTCGGCCGATCTGGCCTACGGGACCGGGTCCGCGATTCAGGTCGTTCGGCAGGACCGGCTGGTGCTCGGCCCTGCTACCCGGATCTGCGTCGAAACCACCCTGGATTCCGAGGCGAAGCGGATCGTGGAAGCCTCGGGGCAGGTGCTTCATTCCCGCGTCGTCAAGGAAGTCAGCTATGCCATTGCGGGACGGTTGAGTCGCGAATTGCACTACAGCGGCTGGACATGGCGCGAACCTCGCGACCGCGTCATCGCCTACATCGAGAATCCCATGGACCCGACCACCTGCTTCGAGCGGTCAGATACGATCCGGGTGCGGCAAAGGATCGTCCGGGGAAAATCCCCGCTCGGCTACGGCGTCCGCCTTGAAGCTACGCAAGGACGCCGCGCCTACATTCTGGCCGTGGAGCGGCCTTACGCTGTAATTCTGCCAGAAGAGATCAGAGGCGCCCTCGATCACCGGGTGACGCGTGTGCCCGGAACTGAGCGGCCGTACTGGGACCCGATCAGAGACTGCGCGGTCATGGCTGATATGTTTATTCTTCATCTGCTAAAGCAGAAGTAAGCACATGGTTAATGTTCCAAGCAGCACTATAGGCAATGCTAAAAGCCTTGCGGCCTATCCAGCTTGGACGATTAGCCACCTTACCTACGGCTTCTATACAGGCTCACTTCCTAGTTTTTATGACGGAAAGACTGTTCCGTATCCGGATGTATCGGGAGCATCTCCATTAATCAATGACGTGTTTGATCCGGCCGGCCTAAACGCGGAGCAACGCCGTTACGCTGCCGAGGTGTTTGGGAAGATCAGTAATTTCGTCGATCTGACGTTCAGCGCCGCAACCCCGGGCACAGACTCGGATGTGACCTTCGGCCAATTGACCAGCGCCTACGATCCACCTTTGGCGATGGCCTACACGGCGGCGGGTAACCGGGCCGCGCCCGCCACCGACCGAGGCGACATTTTCATCACCGCCAAAGCCGGTATCCCGGCCACTAACGGAAACACTCCGGATACCGGTTATCGCGTCATCACTCATGAAATCGGGCATGTGCTCGGCCTCATGCATACCAACTTGAGTGGCTTCGCCGGCTCGAGCGAAGATGACGTCCATTTTAGCATCATGTCTAACGTAAACGTGAATTCGTTCGGAAGGACGGTCTACGAATTTCAATTGTACGACATTGCGGCCCTGCAATCTCTTTACGGCCCAAACATGAGTTACCGGGCGGGCAACGACACGCTCGCATGGTTCAACTTCATCGAAACCAATCCCATTGGCCCACTTGGTACCGGGCCGCAAATCAGGCTGTTCAGCATATGGGATGCCGGGGGCAACGACACGATTATTGCCAAAGCCGATGCGCCTTATGAGCATCTGGCCGCCGCAGCCTATATTGATTTGAGGCCGGGCCATTTCTCCTCGATTGGAATAGGTAATGGCGTCCAAGTGGCCGATGGCAAGGTCGCGGACGCAGGCGAGCTGAACGTGTCGATCGCTTTCGGCGCCTATATCGAGGACGCCGAGGGCACCGAAAAGAACGATGCCATCATCGGCAACAACTTCTCCAACAAGCTCACCGGCGGCGATGGCGATGACATCGTCTTTGGCTCTGGCGCGGCCATCAAGCTCGCCAACGACAAAGCGGCCGAGCTGGGGATTCCTGGGGGCACCGGGCTGACCGACGTCGGCGAGGGTGACTATGACCGGATCGTCAAGGGAGGGGTCGTCGACGTTCCCGTCCCGGACGAGGCCGACGCGATCGACGAGCTGCATGGCGGCGCCGGCAACGATCTCCTCGTCGCGAAGGCGGGAACCGCCAAGCTCTACGGCGACGCGGGCGACGATAAGCTGATGGCCGGCGACGGCGACGACACGCTCGAAGGGGGCGAGGGCAACGACACGCTTTGGGGCGGCAAGGGCGATGATACCCTTTTGGGCGGCAACGGCGTCGACGAGGTACGCTACGATTTTTCGGTCAATATCACCTTCGACGCGACCACCGGATCCGGACCGCGGGTGAGCGCCGGCAGCAAAGGGACCGACACGCTGACTTCGATCGAGCGGATTACCGGCTCGGCGATGGGCGATGCCATCAAGATCGAAACCCTTTCGGCAAGCATGAACGCGCTGGAATGGATCGATCTGGGCGCGAGTGCCGACGGCTTCAGCGACGAGTTGAATGCCATCAATTTGACGCAAGGCGTGACGATCGATCTTGCGGCGGGGCGCTTCGACTCCGGCGGGTCGGGTTTCAACTTCAGCAACGTCGAGGATGCCACTGGAGGCTCAGGCAACGATATCATAACCGGTAATGATAGTAACAACGTCTTGAGCGGTTGGTACGGAAATAACGAAATCCGCGGCGGTGGTGGTAATGATGTCCTTGGTGGAGCTCAGTATAATATCGACAAGCTTTGGGGTGGAAGCGGCAGCGATCATTTCAGTGTAAACGATGGGGACATCATCTACGATATCGAAGCGGGTGACTCAATAAAATATTACGCTGTCATGCTGACCGGTGGGCCAGCGATACCCTCCAATTCAGGCGAACAGCGTTATCAGCAACAAGGTGGGAACACCTCCGTCATCTTTTATTGGGAACCCGGAACCACCTTGCTGAGAGTCGGTGGATCCAATTTTGGGGGTGCCGAGGGATCCGGTGGAGTCAAAATACTCGACTTCCAGAATGGCGATGGTGGTATCTTCCTTGGCAGCGGCACGTTCGGAACGGCCGGCGACGACGCGCTGACCGGGGGCAACGCAAATGACGAACTCTCCGGATTGGGCGGCAGCGACACCCTCACCGGCGGCGCCGGCGACGATCTGCTCGACGGCGGCAACGGCGACGACACGTTCCTCGTGGGCCCGGGATCGGGTATGGACCGGATTTTCGGGGGCTATGGCGCGGACACGCTGGCGGCCTCGGCGGCGTCGACGGTGATCGGGCTCAGGGGCATGACCGGGGTCGAGACGATCACCGCCAACGGCTTTGCGGACGTTTCCATTCGAACGTCGGAGTTCAATGACTCCTACGATTTCCGTGGGGTTGCGTTCGTCGGCATTACCCAGATCGATGCGGCGGGGGGCAACGATACGCTGATCGGCAACGAGCAGGCCAACATGCTGCTGGGCGGCAGCGGCGACGACATTCTTACCGGCGGGCTTGGCGACGATACGCTGAGGGATGATTATGGGAACGACGTCTATCATTACGCCCTGGGGGACGGCTCCGACGTCATCGACGAGTGGGACGGCTACGACCTCCTGATCTTCGGAGCGGGCATCACCGCCGCGAACGTCCGGGTTTCCGTGATCGACGAGGATGTGATTTTCTCCTTCGCGGACGGCGGCCAAATCCTGGTCTTCGTCGGCGAGCGGGCCGAATATGCGGTGGACGAGGTCCGGTTCGCCGACGGCACCGTGTGGACCCATGCCCAGATCCTCGCCAGGGCAGGGACGGTCGGCGCCGACAATCTCACCGGCACTCCGTGCGCGGACATGCTCGGCGGCCTGGATGGCTCGGACGTCCTCCACGGAATAGAGGGGAGCGATGTCCTCGACGGCGGTTCCGGCGACGACCTTCTCGACGGCGGCGCCGGCGCGGACACCCTGAGGGGCGGCAGCGGCAACGATATTTATATCGTCGACGATGCCGGCGACTCGGTCGAGGAGGTTGAAGCGGCGGAGGTCGACGAAATACGCACCGCTCTCGCCGTTTTCAGCCTCGCGACGCGCCCCAACGTCGAGAATCTGACCGGCACGTCCGCGATCCGCCAGACCTTGACCGGCAACGCGGCCGATAATGTCGTCACGGCGGGCGCCGGCGACGACATCCTGCATCTGTGGGGCGGGGGCAACGACACGGTTCTCGCCGGTGCCGGCGGCGACAACATCTTCTTCGGATCCACTCTGACCGGCGCCGATATCGTCAACGGCGGCGCGGGCACCGACACCCTAGTCGTTCAGGGCGATTATGCGAGCGGCCTGGTGCTCGGCCCGAACGTCACCCAGATCGAGAACGTGTCGATCCTTGCCGGGAGCAACACCGCTTTCGGCGAGTCCGGTACGAACCGCTACGATTACGTTCTGATCACGAACAATGCGAATTTCGCTGCCGGGGTCCAAGCCAGGATCAATGGCTCGGCGCTGCTGGCGGGGGAGGATTTCACCTTCGACGGCTCGGCCGAGACCGATGCCAGCTTCGTCGTCTACGGTGGCAAGGGCAAGGACACCCTTACGGGCGGCCTTGGCAACGACATCTTCTTCTACGCGGAAGAGAGGTTCGCTTCGGGCGATACGGTCGATGGCGGCGCCGGCTACGACGGCATGTTCCTGCGCGGCAACTACACGATCGACTTCAACGCGCCCGGCTATACCGGCCTGTTCACCAACATCGAGAACCTCACGCTGACCTCGGCGACCGACGAGCGCTACGCGAGGGGTGGGGGCAGCGAGTTCGACTATGACCTCATATTGTCCAACGCGATCATCGGGGCTGGGCAGGTGCTGACCATCTCGGGCACGTTGCTCATGGCCACGGAAACGATGATCGTCGATGCGGGCCAGGAAACGGACGGCGTGGTCAGGTTCTTCAGCGGCAGGGGGGACGATCGCCTGAAGGGGGGCGGTCAGGCGGATCTCCTCCACGGCAATCTCGGCGCGGACACCCTGACGGGCGGCGGCGGTGCAGACACCTTCCGCTACGATTCGACGGCGGAATCGAATACGGCGACGATGGACCAGGTCCTCGATTTCACCCCGGGCACCGATAAGATCGATCTCAGTAGGATCGACGCCAACACGCTCGCCGCCGGCGACCAGGGCTTCACCTGGATCGGCTCGGCCGCGTTCAGCGGAACGGCCGGCCAGCTTCGCGTTTATCAGTCGGGCGCGACCTGGTTCCTTGAAGGCGACGTGAATGGCGACGGTGCCGCTGATCTGGTGGTGGCTCTCACACTGTCGGGAACGGCCTCGCTGGGCGCAGGCGACTTTCTCCTCTAGCGGATATGTAGGGCCGTCACGGGAGTAAATCCCGCGACGTCAGTCGCGCCTCGCGCGCTGGCCGGCGGCTTCGGATGCCCTGCGGGCACCGCTGCCCAGCTTCGCTGGTCAGCTTCCTCCGGCCTGGCAGGAGTGGAGGGATTCGAACCCACGACCCTCGGTTTTGGAGACCGATGCTCTAACCAAACTGAGCTACACTCCTAGGCCGCGAGCCAGATAGCCGCACGATGAAACATTCGCAAGGCGTGGGACGCGCCCACCACCCTTGCCTTCTCACCCCGTCCTCGCTATCTCGCGAGCCTCGCATGCATCGGCAAAGCTCGGCTGACCGGCCCCCCGGTCGAGAGCGGCTGCCCGAAGGCGCGGCACGAAAGGACGAAGGACGAAGTGGCAAGAGTCAATCCCGGCGAATTCCTCCGCCAGGTCAGGGCCGAGACCGGCAAGGTTTCCTGGCCGACGCGCAAGGAGACGGTGACGACCGGAATCATGGTCCTGATCATGACCAGCCTGCTCGGCATCTTCTTCTTCGGAGTCGACAGCGCTTTCGCCGCCCTCGTCGGCGCCCTGCTCAAATTGCTCGGTTAGCCCGCAGACCAAGGTAAGAAACGCACATGTCCCGCTGGTACATCATCCACGCTTATTCGGGCTTCGAGAACAAGGTCCGCGACGCCATCCAGTCCGAGGCCAACCGGCTCGGCCTCGCCCAGTTGGTCGAGGCGGTCGAGGTGCCGACCGAGAAGGTCACAGAGGTCCGCCGCGGCAAGAAGGTGACTTCCGACCGCAAGTTCTTCCCCGGCTACGTGCTCGCCAAGCTGGCGATGAACGACGACGTCTACCACCTCGTCAAGAACACGCCGAAGGTCACCGGCTTCCTCGGCAGCTCGGGCAAGCCGCAGCCGATCACCGACGCCGAGGCCGCGCGAATCCACAACACCAAGGACGAGGCCGCCGCCGCCGCGCCCAAGACCAAGATCAACGTCGACTATGAGATAGGCGATCAGGTCAAGGTGCTCGACGGGCCGTTC
>JBEVDE010000181.1:0-5827 GCA_040514175.1 Allosphingosinicella sp.
AGCCCTAGACCGCCGAGGGCTATTCGCTCAGCGCCAATGCCGAGCAGGTCAACTACACCGCCCCCGGCAAGGGCGCCCAGAGCTGCAAGGCGTAATCCGTCGTCCCAGCGAAAGCTGGGATCCCAGGGGGTGAAGATCGCCCGAGTCCTTCACTCCCGGGGATGCCAGCCTTCGCTGGCATGACGGCGAGCGCGCCGCTAACAGGCGCTCGCATGAGCTTGTCCATCACGCCGCAAATCGTCGCCGAGCACGGCTTCACTCCGCAGGAATATGAGCGCGTCCTCCACGCGCTCGGCCGCGAGCCGAACATGACCGAGCTCGGCATCTTCTCGGTGATGTGGTCGGAGCATTGCTCCTACAAGAGCTCGCGGATCCACCTGAAGAAGCTGCCGACGGCCGCCCCCTGGGTGATTTGCGGCCCCGGCGAGAATGCCGGAGTGATCGACATCGGCGACAATCAGGCCGCCATCTTCAAGATGGAGAGCCACAACCATCCGTCCTACATCGAGCCCTATCAGGGCGCCGCGACCGGAGTCGGCGGGATCCTTCGCGACGTCTTCACCATGGGCGCCCGCCCCGTCGCCAATCTGAACGCGCTCCGCTTCGGACGCCCCGATCATCCCAAGACCCGCCACCTCATCGCCGGAGTCGTCGCCGGGATCGGCGGCTACGGCAATTGCGTCGGGGTGCCCACCGTCGGCGGCGAGGTCGATTTCCACCGCGCCTATGACGGCAACATCCTGGTCAACGCGATGACGGTCGGAATCGCCGAGCAGGACAGGATCTTCTATTCGGCCGCCGCCGGGATCGGCAATCCGGTCGTCTATGTCGGCTCCAGGACCGGCCGCGACGGAATCCACGGCGCGACCATGGCCTCGGCCGATTTCTCCGAGGATTCGGAGGAGAAGCGCCCCACCGTCCAGGTCGGCGACCCGTTCACCGAGAAGCTCCTGATCGAGGCCTGCCTCGAGCTGATGGCCTCGGACGCGATCGTCGCCATCCAGGACATGGGCGCCGCCGGCCTCACCTCCTCCTCGGTCGAAATGGCGTCCAAGGGCGGAGTCGGGCTCGAGCTCGACATGAACGCCGTCCCCTGCCGCGAAACCGGCATGACTCCCTACGAGATGATGCTGTCCGAGTCGCAGGAGCGAATGCTGATGGTGCTCAAGCCCGGCCGCGAGGCCGAGGCGGAGGCGATCTTCCGCAAGTGGGAGCTCGATTTCGCGGTGATCGGGCGGGTCACCGATACCGGCCGCCTCGTCCTCAAATATGATGGCGAGACCGCCGCCGACATCCCGCTCGCCCCGCTCGCCGACGACGCCCCCTGCTACGACCGGCCCTTCGTGCCGACTCCGAAGCCGGCGCCGCTGGCCGACCCGCCCGAAAGCGCCGACGTCGCCGCCGAGCTGCTCGCCCTGATGGCCTCGCCGGACCTCGCCAGCCGCCGCTGGATCTGGGAGCAATATGACCACATGGTCGGCGCCGACACCGTCCAGCGCCCCGGCGGCGACGCCGCCATCGTCCGGGTCCACGGCACCGGCAAGGGGCTCGCCATAACCACCGACGTCACTCCGCGCTATTGCCATGCCGACCCCCATGAGGGCGGCAAGCAGGCGATCGCCGAGGCGTATCGCAACCTCTGCGCGGTCGGCGCCACTCCGCTCGCCGCCACCGACTGCCTCAATTTCGGCAATCCCCAGCGGCCCGAAATCATGGGCCAGCTGGTCGGCTGCATCGAGGGCATGGCCGAGGCCTGCCGGGCCCTGGATTTCCCGATCGTCTCGGGCAACGTCTCGCTCTACAACGAGACCAAGAGCGAGGACGGCGGCTCGAGCGCGATCCTGCCCACGCCCGCCATCGGCGGAGTCGGGCTTCTCAGGGACTGGCGCAAGTCGGTCGGCATCGGCTTCACGGGCGTGGGCGACGTCATCGTCACCATCGGCGACCGCCACGGGCATCTCGGCCAGTCGCTCTGGCTGCGCGAGATCCACGGCCGCGAGGAGGGACCGCCGCCGCCCGTCGACCTCGCCGCCGAGCGCGCCGCCGGCGAGTTCGTCCGCGCCGCCATCGCCGGCGGAGCGATCACCGCCTGCCACGACGTCTCCGGCGGCGGACTCGCCGTCGCCCTCGCCGAAATGGCCCTGGCCGGCAATGTCGGCGCCCTGATCAACAAGCCGCTGACCGGGGGCCGGACCGCCCTCTTCGCCGAGGACCAGGGCGTCTACGTCGCCACCATCTGCGACGACTGCCTCCTCACCTTCCTGCGTCGCGCTTATGCCGCCGGGGTCGACGTCCAGGCGATCGGCCGGACCTGCGGCCGCCGCCTGATCTTCGAATTCCCCGAATCCGACCACGCCATCCCGCTCGACGACCTGCGCGCGGCGCACGAAGGCTTCTTCCCGAAGCTGATGGGGAAGGACGCCGCGCTCGCCTGAATCCCGCGAGGCCCAGTCATTCCCGCTTCTTCTCCTTCTTCGGGGCCGCTAGTCTGGAGCCCCGCGATCGCGGGAATGACGGGAGGCAGAAATGCTCAGACCGATTCTGATCGCGACGGCCGTGGCGGGAACGCTCGACATCCTTTCGGCCTTCGTCTTCGCCGGAATGTCCGGAATGGGCCCCGCGGCGGTCCTCACCTATGTCGCGAGCGGTCCGTTCGGCGACGGCGTCAGGAGCGGCGGGCCGCTCTGGGCCGCAGCCGGGCTTGCCGTCCATTTCACGATCATGGCCTGCATGGCGGCCGCCTATTTCCTCGTCGCGCCGCGCATCCCCGCCCTCGTCCGCCACCCGATCCCCGCCGGCCTGGCCTACGGCCTCCTCCTCTGGCTGATCATGTATTGGGTGGTGAAGCCGCTGCGCTGGCCGGAGGCGCCGCTCCCCCACACCGCCTGGGGCATCGGCAATGCGCTCTTCTCCCACTGCATCCTCGTCGGACTGCTGATCGCCCTGATCGCGGCGCGCCATCTCCGCCCCCGGACCGCATGAAATCCGGCTACTCGGCCACCCCGCTCGCCCGAAAGCTTTCGCTGAAGGACGGGCAGCGGGTCTGGTGGGACGCCATGCCGGAGGGCGTGCGCTCTGAGATCGGGTCGGAAGGTCTCGTCCTCCACCGACTCGCCAAACCCGAAGCGCCGCTCGACGCCGCCCATATCTTCGTCACCGACTATGCCGACATGGCGGCGAAGCTGGCCGGCTTGCGGCCGCTCCTCGCTCCGGGCGGCTTCATCTGGGTGAGCTGGCCGAAGAAGGCGTCGAAGGTCCCGACCGACATCATCGAGGACCGAATCCGCGACGCCATATTGCCCGCCACCGACCTGGTCGACGTCAAGGTCTGCGCCGTCGACTCGATCTGGTCGGGCCTCAAGCTGATGGTGCGGCGTAAATAGGGAAAGTCCCTAAGCACTATTGCGAACGCTTCGCATTATCGCTACATCCGATGCCATGCTCGTTTGCGTCTGTAACGCGATTCGCGAATCCGACGTCCGCCAGGCGGCGCTCGACGGCGCGTCGTGCCCGAGCAGCGCCTACGGCCGCTTCGGCTGCAAGCCTCGCTGCGGCCAGTGTTTTTCCTTCGCCCGCGAAGTCATCGCTTCCGCCCAGGCGACCGCCTGAACGCGGCGCGTCCGGGGCGGCTTCACCGCCTGTCCGCAGTCTCCTGACAATGACTCGCAATCGCCGGGGCGATTGTCTTTTTTCAGCCGCGACTGACTCGCATATGCAGCGGGTTTTTCGCAGTTTTCCGCCGTTTTTAGGTGCTTTCAGAACGCTTTGGCGCTACAGCTGTCCCTCTTAAGGGAGAGAAGCAATGAAGGGCGACGCGAGGGTCATCGAGCTTCTCAACGAGGCTCTGCGCAACGAGCTCACCGCCACCAACCAATATTGGCTCCACTACCGGCTTCTCGACAATTGGGGGGTGAGGCGCCTCGCCGCCTTCGAGCGCGGCGAGTCGATCGACGAGATGAAGCATGCCGACCGCCTCGCCGAGCGCATCCTCTTCCTCGACGGCCTGCCCAATTTCCAGCTGCTGGGCCGGCTCCGGATCGGCGAGACGGTCGAGGAGGTGCTCCGCTCGGACCTCGACCTGGAGATCGAGGCGGTCGAGCAATTGAAGGGCGCGATCCAGCATTGCGAATCGGTCCGCGACTATGTCAGCCGCGACCTCTTCGCCGAGATCCTCGACAATGAGGAAGCCCATATCGACTCCCTCGAAACCCAGTTCGAGATGATCGCCCGTATGGGGCTGGAGAATTATATCCAGCTCCAGTCGAAGCCGGCGGAGGATTGAGTTCTCAGTCCGTCATTCCGGCGAAAGCCGGAATCCATGCACATAGTGTAGCGAGCTTCTCTTCGGCCGTGTTCATGGATCCCGGATCAAGTCCGGGATGACGAATCGGCGGCGTTTGCACTGTGCGGGCGATCCGATATCACCGTCCGGCCGGAAAGTTCGGAAGGGGGGATCCGGATGACCGCCGCGACCGAGCCGCCGCCGCGAATCGCCACCCTGGACATCGTTCGCGGAGTCGCGGTGATGGGCATATTGGCGATGAACATCGTCGGCTTCGCTCTGCCCTTCCAGGCCTATCTCAATCCGGTCGCGCTCGGCCCCGTCAGCGGCTCCGACTTCGCCTCCTGGGTGATCAGCTTCGTCTTCGTCGACGGCAAGATGCGCGGCCTCTTCTCCTTCCTTTTCGGAGCGAGCATGCTGCTGGTGATCGAGCAGGCGGCGGCCAGGGGGGAGCCGGAGGAGCGCGTCCACTATCGCCGGATGTTCTGGCTGCTCGCCTTCGGCCTCGTCCATCTCTACCTGATCTGGTTCGGCGACATCCTCGTCGGCTACGCCTTGGTCGGCATGATCGCCTTCCTGTTCCGCAACCTGTCGAAGCGCGCCCTGATCTGCTGGGCGGCCGGCCTCCTCCTCGTCCAGCTGCTCGTCTTCGCCGGTCTCGCCGCGGACGCGGCGACGCTCCAGCAGCAAGCCGCGGCGCCCGGCGCAGCCCCGGCGACGATCGCCGAATGGCAGGGCCTGCAGCGCATGTTCGGCGCGATGAGCCCCGAGGCCCGAGCGCAGGAGCTCGCCCTCTATCGCGGCGGCTACGGCCCAATCCTCGCCGACCGGCTGAAGGACCAGGCGCTAGGTCCGGTGAGGGGGCTGGGCCTGTTCGGCTGGGAGACCCTGGCCTATTTCCTGCTCGGCATGGCGGCCCTGAAGTCGGGCTTCCTGACCGGCGGCTGGAGCGCCGCGCGCTACCGCAAGGCCGCCCTCATCGGCTTCGCGATCGGCATTCCCGCTTATGCCGGGCTCGCCTGGCTGCTCGCCCGCGACAATTTTTCGGTGCCGATGCTGCTGGCCCTGTCGATGGGGGCGACGGTGCCCTTGCGGCCGGTCATGGTGATCGCGATCGCCGCGCTCATCATTCTCGCGACCCGCCGGGGCGGTGCTCTGGTCGACCGGATCGCGGCGGCGGGACGGGCCGCCTTCACCAATTATCTCGGCACCAGCCTGATCATGACGACGCTCTTTTACGGCTATGGCGCCGGGCTCTACGGGAGGCTCGGGCGGGCCGAATTGTGGCTGGTCGTCCTCGCCATGTGGGGCCTGATGCTGCTCTGGTCGAAGCTTTGGCTCGAGCGCTTCCGCTACGGCCCGCTCGAATGGCTGTGGCGCTCGCTCGCGCGGGGCTCGGCCCAGCCGATGCGGCGCTAGAGCGTGCTGAGCTTAGTTTGAATCGATTTGGGATTCCCAAGTTCGGTTGGGTGTGATTCAAGCTGAGGGCTGGTGTGAGGAGGCCAGCCCTTATGCCTCGAGCTTATTCTCAGGATCTTCGGGACC
>JBEVDE010000182.1:0-6561 GCA_040514175.1 Allosphingosinicella sp.
GGTCCCGAAGATCCTGAGAATAAGCTCGAGGCATAAGGGCTGGCCTCCTCACACCAGCCCTCAGCTTGAATCACACCCAACCGAACTTGGGAATCCCAAATCGATTCAAACTAAGCTCAGCACGCTCTAGCGCACAAGGCTCGGCTCCGCCCGGCAAAGCGACTTCGCGCCAGAACAAAGCGACTTCGCGCCAGAAGCGGATGCGGCCGTCCTCCTGCGTTTCGCGGCGGATCGGATCGACAATGGCCGCGGCGCACCAGTCGCGCTCGATATAGGGCCGCTTCCGAAGCACCTGCTCCTCGAAATACCGCGTGGTCTTCATCCGCCCCCTGGTGCGGCTGCCTGAGAAGGCGCCACAAACGAAAAGGGCCGCCTAGCGGCGACCCTTCCGTTCACAAAATCCGGATAAAACCGAGAGGTTTAGCCGAGAAGCTCTTGCTCCAGCTTCTTCGCCATCTCCTCGATATTCTCCGGCGGCCAGCCCGGGATATCCATCCCCAGCCGCAGCCCCATGCTCGAAAGCACTTCCTTGATCTCGTTCAAGGACTTGCGGCCGAAATTCGGGGTCCTCAGCATCTCCGCCTCGGTCTTCTGCACCAGATCGCCGATATAGATGATGTTGTCGTTCTTCAGGCAGTTGGCGCTGCGCACCGAAAGCTCCAGCTCGTCCACCTTCTTGAGGAGGTAGCGGTTGAGCTGGTTGGCGTCGGCTTCGGTCTCGGCCTGGGTCGGCATGCCGTGGCCGTGGGAGGGCACGTGCGCGGCGAGGCTGTCGTCGAAGTGGACGAAGAGCTGCAGCTGGTCCTGGAGGATGCGCGCGGCATAGGCGACGGCGTCGTCGGGGGTGATCGTGCCGTCGGTCTCGACCGTCAGGGTGAGCTTGTCGGAATCCAGCTCCTGGCCGACGCGGGTGTTCTCGACCTTGTAGCTGACCTGGCGCACGGGCGAGTAGAGCGCGTCGACCGGGATGATCCCGATCGGGGCGTCGGCCGGGCGGTTGGAGGCGGCGGGGACATAGCCCTTGCCGGCTTCCGCGGTCAGCTCCATGTTGAGCGTCGCGCCGTCGTCGAGATGGCACAGGACGAGGTCCGGGTTCATCACCTCGATGTCGCCGGTGGTGGCGATCTGGCCGGCGGTGACCTCGCCCGGGCCGGTGGCCGAGAGGGCGAGGCGGCGCGGCTGATCGCCTTCCATGCGGAGCGCGACCTGCTTCACGTTGAGGACGAGGTCGGTCATGTCCTCGCGGACGCCCGCGAGGCTCGAGAATTCGTGCAGCACGCCCTCGATGCGGATCGAGGTGACGGCGGCGCCCTGGAGCGACGACAGGAGCACCCGGCGCAGCGAGTTGCCGAGCGTCAGGCCGAAGCCGCGCTCCAGCGGCTCGGCGACGAAGGTCGCGCGGCGGCGGCTGTCGCCCCCGGCCACCTTCTTCTCGAGGGCGTTGGGCTTCTTCATTTCCTGCCAGTTCTTAGCGTTGACGGCCATGGTATTCCTCTGGCTTGCGGGACGCCTCCGAGGCTGTCCCTATGATCGGCGGGAACGGCGGCGGGCCGTTCCCGAAGTTTCGCGAGGGCGCCCGGCCGGGCGCCCCCGAAGGGCGTCAGACCCGGCGGCGCTTGGACGGGCGGACGCCGTTGTGCGGGATCGGGGTGACGTCGCGGATCGAGGTGATCTGGAAGCCGACCGCCTGGAGGGCGCGAAGCGCGCTCTCGCGGCCCGAGCCGGGGCCCTTGACCTCGACCTCGAGGGTGCGCACGCCATGCTCGGCGGCCTTCTTGCCGGCGTCCTCGGCGGCGACCTGGGCGGCGTAGGGAGTCGACTTGCGGCTGCCCTTGAAGCCCATCATCCCCGCGCTCGACCAGGCGATGGCATTGCCCTGGGCGTCGGTGATGGTGATCATCGTGTTGTTGAAGCTGGCGTTGACGTGCGCCACGCCGGCGGTGATGTTCTTGCGTTCGCGCCTGCGGAGGCGCTGCGGTGCCTGTGCCATATCGTCCGGTCCTTATTTCTTCTTGCCGGCGATCGGCTTGGCCTTGCCCTTGCGGGTGCGGGCGTTGGTGTGGGTGCGCTGGCCGCGGACCGGAAGGCCCTTGCGGTGGCGAAGGCCGCGGTAGGAGGCGAGGTCCATCAGGCGCTTGATGTTCATCGCGACTTCGCGGCGGAGGTCGCCCTCGACCTGATAGTCGGCGTCGATCGTCTCGCGGATCTGGAGAACTTCCTGGTCGGAAAGGTCCTGGACCCGGCGCTCGGGAGCGATGCCGAGCTTGTCGGCGATCTGCTTGGCCTTGGTGCGGCCGATGCCGTGAATGTAGGTGAGGGCGATCTCGACCCTTTTGTTGGTGGGGATGTTCACCCCGGCAATACGTGCCATAAATTCCGTTCTCCTGCTCCACGGGGCGGGGCGCCCCATCTCGACGCATCGATGGGCCTTCAAAACAGCGATAGCCGACGAGCGCACGAAAGCGCCGCCGGACGACCGGTTATCGGGATGAGCGCGAGATAGGATCAGGAACGCGCGCTGTCAACGGTAACCGAGGGATAAAAAGCGGGTTTTTTCCTCAGCCGAGCAGGCGCTCGTGGACGACCTTCCCGCTTTGGGTCAGCCGCACCCCCTTCACGATCTCGTCCTCGTCGGGAAGGACCGGCCGTCCGGCCTCCTTGTCCCAGAAAGCGGAGAGGAAATTGTAGAGGTTGCGGGCGTAGAGCGAAGAGGAGTCGGCGGCGAGTCGCGAGGGCATGTTGCGGTGGCCGACGATACGCACGCCGTGGCGGAGCGCCACCTCGCCCGGTGTCGAGCCCTCGACATTGCCGCCCTGCTCGACGGCGAGGTCGACGACGACGCTGCCCGGCCGCATCGAGGCGAGCTGGGAGTCGCTGATCAGCCGCGGCGCCGGCCGGCCCGGGATGAGCGCGGTGGTGATGACGATGTCCTGCTTGGCGATGTGGCCGGAGACGAGCTCGGCCTGGGCGGCCTTATATTCGTCCGACATCTCGGTCGCGTAGCCGCCGGCGCCCTCGCCCTCGATTCCGGCGACCTTCTCGACGAACACCGCCTTGGCGCCGAGGATCTCGATCTGCTCGCGCGTCGCCGCGCGCACATCGGTCGCCGAGACGATGGCGCCGAGCCGCCGGGCGGTGGCGATCGCCTGCAGTCCGGCGACTCCGACGCCCATCACGAAGACGCGGGCGGCGGGAATGGTGCCCGCCGCGGTCATCATCATCGGAAAGGCTCGGCCATATTCGGCGGCCGCGTCGAGCACCGCCTTGTAGCCGGCGAGATTGGCCTGGCTGGAGAGCACGTCCATCGACTGGGCGCGAGTGATTCGCGGCATCAGCTCCATCGCCAGCGCCTCGAGCCCCGCCGCGGCGTAAGCGTCGATCCGCTCGCGCTGCCGGAACGGGTCGAGCATGGCGACGACCAGGGCGCCCGGCTTCGCGCCCGCGAGCGCTTGCGGGTCAGGCCCCTGAACGCCGAGCAGGGTGTCGGCGCCGGCGAGCGCCGACTCGCGCGGGCCGACGGCGGCGCCGGCGGCCTCGTAATCGGAATCGGCGATGGAGGCCGAGGCGCCGGCCCCGGCTTCGACCGCGACCTCGGCGCCCAAAGCAATGAACTTCCTGACCGTCTCGGGAGTCGCCGCGACCCTTCGCTCGGCGTCCGCCGCCTCTTTCAGGATCGCCAGCTTCACCGCCTTGCTATTCGCGGATCAGCAGGACGACGATGAGACCGAGGACGAGCGAGATGATCGCGCCCCATTTCATCAGGAAGATGAAACCCTCATAGCCCTTCCTGTGGACGATGACGTCCTTCTCGATCTCGCCTTCCGCCGCCATGCCCTGTCCTCGTGTCAGTGTCGCGGCGACCTCTTATCAACGCGGCGGCGGCGTGGGAAGGCGGGTCATGAGCCGTCCGGGACGAAGCGACTGGCCCGCTTTCTCGTCTTCTCGAGGCGCGGGCAAAGGGGTTTCGCTTACAAAAAGGGGCGCGCCAGTCTTTACATCCCTCCGCCGCGCCCCTATCTAGCGCCCACACCCCATCGTATCGGAACAGGACGCGCCGTCGCGCAGCGCGTTCAAAGCATTGATCGGTAAGGGGTTTTCAAGACGCTGAAGCTGCGGTCCCACAGGCAGGGACTCGCGGCTTTTTGCGTCTTCTGCGCCTTCCTGCTTCCCGGCGAAGGCCGGGATCCAGCGGGAAGATGGCCCCGCCTCGGGGTACGAAACTGGGCCCCGGCCTTCGCCGGGGTGCAAAGAAAAGGCGAGACACATCTCCATGGCGACCAAGACGGCCCGGGCCAGCGACAACCGCTCGATGGCATCCAAGCGCATCCGCAAGATCTTCGGCAACATCCACGAAGTCTCCGAAATGCCGAACCTCATCGAGGTCCAGCGTGAGAGCTACGAGCAGTTCCTCCGCTCGCGCCCGCAGGATTCCTATGTGTCGGGCCTCGAGAAGACCCTTCGCTCCGTCTTCCCGATCCGCGACTTCGCCGGCACGGCCGAGCTCGATTTCGTCCATTACGAGCTCGAAGAGCCGAAATACGACACGGACGAGTGCCGCCAGCGCGGCATGACCTATGCGGCGCCGATGCGCGTCACGCTCCGCCTCATCGTGTTCGAGGTCGATCCCGATACCGAGACCCGCTCCGTGCTCGATATCAAGGAGCAGGACGTCTACATGGGCGACATGCCGCTGATGACGAAGAACGGAACGTTCATCGTCAACGGCACCGAGCGCGTCATCGTCTCGCAGATGCACCGCTCGCCTGGCGTCCTCTTCGATCATGACCGCGGCAAGACCCACGCCTCGGGCAAATATCTCTTCGCCGCGCGGGTCATCCCCTATCGCGGCTCCTGGCTCGACTTCGAGTTCGACGCCAAGGACATCGTCAACGTCCGCATCGACCGTAAGCGCAAGCTTCCGGTGACGGCGCTCCTCCACGCCCTCGACATGTCGAGCGAGGAGATCCTCAACACCTTCTACGACCGCGTGACCTTCGTCCGCGGCAAGAACGGCTGGGCGATCCCGTTCGTCGCCGAGAATTGGCGCGGCCAGAAGCCGAGCTACGACGTCGTCGACGGCGATTCCGGCGAGGTCGTGTTCGCGGCCGGAACCAAGATCACCCCGCGCGCCGCCACCAAGGCGGCCAAGGACGGCCTCAAGAACCTCGTCATCCCGACCGAGGAGATTTTCGGCCGCTATTCCGCCTACGACCTCGTCAACGACAAGAGCGGCGAGATCTATGTCGAGGCCGGCGACGAGATCAGCTCCGAAAATCTCGAGCGCCTCGACCAGGCCGGAATCGACCGGATCGAGCTGCTCGACATCGACCATGTTTCGACCGGCGCCTGGATCCGCAACACGCTCAAGGCCGACAAGTCGGAAGACCGCGACCAGGCTCTCAGCGACATCTACCGGGTCATGCGCCCCGGCGAGCCGCCGACCCGCGAGACCGCGGAATCCTTGTTCGGCGGACTGTTCTTCGATCCCGAGCGCTACGACCTCTCGGCCGTCGGCCGGGTCAAGCTCAACATGCGCCTCGACCTCGACGTCGAGGACACGGTGACGACGCTCCGCAAGGAGGACATCGTCGCGGTCGTGAAGACCCTGGTCGGCCTCAAGGACGGCAAGGGCGAGATCGACGACATCGACAATCTCGGCAACCGGCGCGTGCGCTCGGTTGGCGAGCTGCTCGAGAACCAGTATCGCGTCGGACTGCTCCGCATGGAGCGCGCCGTGAAGGAGCGGATGAGCTCGGTCGACGTGTCGACCGTCATGCCCAACGACCTGATCAACGCCAAGCCGGCGGTGGCCGCGGTGCGCGAATTCTTCGGCTCCTCGCAGCTGTCGCAGTTCATGGACCAGACCAACCCGCTGTCCGAGGTCACCCACAAGCGCCGCGTTTCGGCCTTGGGCCCCGGCGGCCTCACCCGCGAGCGCGCGGGCTTCGAGGTGCGCGACGTCCACCCGACCCATTATGGCCGGATCTGCCCGATCGAGACTCCCGAAGGGCCGAACATCGGCCTGATCAACTCGCTCGCCAGCTTCAGCCGGGTCAACAAATACGGCTTCATCGAGACTCCGTACCGCAAGGTCGTCGACAATAAGGTGACCGACGACGTCGTCTATCTGTCGGCGATGGAAGAGGCCAAGCACACCATCGCCCAGGCGAATGCCGAGCTGCTCGAGGACAAGAGCTTCGGCGAGGAGATCGTCTCTTCCCGCCGGGCCGGCGAGTTCCTGATGGCGCCGCGCGACCAGATCACCCTGATGGACGTCTCGCCCAAGCAGCTCGTCTCGGTCGCGGCGTCGCTGATTCCGTTCCTCGAGAACGATGACGCCAACCGCGCCCTCATGGGCTCGAACATGCAGCGCCAGGCGGTGCCGCTCATTCGCGCCGAGGCGCCGCTTGTCGGCACCGGCATGGAGGAGACGGTGGCCCGCGATTCCGGCGCCGCCATCGCCGCCCGGCGGACCGGCGTCGTCGACCAGGTCGACGCCGCCCGTATCGTCGTCCGGGCGACCGGCGACGTCGAGGCCGGCAAGTCGGGCGTCGACATCTA
>JBEVDE010000258.1:0-3755 GCA_040514175.1 Allosphingosinicella sp.
TGTCCCCGGGCACCAGAGCCGTGCCGGCGGCGCGGTAGAAGCAGGCGGCGTTGCTCTCGGGGATGAAGCGGCCGTCCACCTCCAGCACGGGGATCCGGCCGTTCGAAATGACGTTGGCGAGGAATTGCGCGGTCCGGGTCTCGCCTTTCAATATGTCATATTCGCGCCTCTCGAGAGGCAGGCCGAGCAAGGCCGCGGTCAACCGGATCTTATAGCAATTACCGGATTGCGAATATTCGTGGAGGACAAGGCTGGACATGGACTCGGGCTCCCGGGCGATGCGCCCCTCATAAGGACAGGGCGACGCCATTCGTCAAACCGCCCGTTCCCATCAGACCCTCTTCCAGTCCATGAACCACGTGTCCCGCCAGGTCTTGCCGCCGTCCCGGGACAGGCCCTGATACCAGCGGCACGAATTCGGCGTGATCCGGTCCCACACGCCCCGGACCTTGACCGGCGTGTCGCCGTCCATGTCGTCCGCTCCGAACCTGCCGACGCCGTCGCGGAAGACGCCGGTCTGGCCAGGGACGGTCAGCACGCCCGATTTGGAATTGACCCAGTGATCGGACCAGAGACGCTTTTCCACGTCGAGCAGCCTGAGGCCCATTCCGGAAAAATTGCGGGCGGGGATCCTGAGCTCCTCGACGCTTCCGACTCCGGCGAGGATCGACCAGCAGGTCGCCTCTCCCATGAACTCGATCCACTCGTCCTCGGTCCCCGGCTTCACCATCCGGTTGCCGATCCGCCATTCGCCGGTGAGGAAATCGAAGTCGCCGGGCCTGCCTTCGGGTTCCTCCTTGCCCTTGGCGGCGCGCGCGCCGTCCATCGCGACGCCCGCAAGCGCCAGGCCGACGGCGCCGCTCAACACCGCCCGCCGTCCCACTCTGGAATTCATCATATTCGTCCCCCTGCCGTTCGAGGGCTTGCACTCTAGGGAGCGATACCTGACAGTTTCCGTCAGTTATCCGCCGTCCTGGAGAATATATGCGCGCCAGCCGGCTGCTCGCGATCCTGATCCTTCTCCAGCTTCGGGTCCGGCTCACCGCCCGGCAGCTCGCCGAGGAGTTCGAGGTGTCGGAGCGAACGATTTACCGGGACGTGGACGAGCTCAGCGCCGCCGGCGTTCCGGTCTATGGCGACCGAGGGCCCGGCGGCGGGTTCCAGCTGCTCGACGGCTACCGCACCCGGCTGACCGGCATGTCGAGCGACGAGGCGGAAGCCTTGCTGATGATCGGACTGCCCGGCCCCGCCGCCGCGCTCGGGCTCGGCCCGGCGGCGCAGCGGGCCCGGGACAAGCTGCTCGCCTCCCTCGCCGCCCCCTCGCTCGAAGGCGCCGGCCGGATCGGGGCCCGGTTCCATCTCGATCCGGTCGACTGGTATCGCGCCGAGGAGGCGGTGCCCCTCCTGCCGAGCCTTGCGCGCGCCCTGCTCGATCAGCGGATCGTCGAGATGCGCTATGAAAGCTGGAAGGGCGTGCGCGACTGGCGGATCGAGCCGCTCGGCCTGGTGCTGAAGGCCGGCTCCTGGTATTGCGTCGCGACCGCCGGCGGCAGGACGAGCACCTTCAAGGTGGCGAACATGATTTCGTGCTCGATCGGCGACGCCGGCTTCGAGCGCCCGCAACACTTCGACCTCGCGAGCCACTGGTCGGCGTCCCTGCAACGGTTCGAGGCGGAGCTGCGCCCGCGCATGGCGGCGCTTCGTGCGACCCGGACCGGGCTGGAGCGCCTCGAGCGGCTCGGCGCCTATGCGGCGGAAGCGGCGTCGGCGGCCGGCGACCCGGGTCCGGAGGGATGGACGGAGCTGGCCTTGCCGATCGAAGGCGATGCCCAGGCGGCCCTGGCCCTGATGGCGATGGGGGAGGAAATCGAAGTCCTGAGCCCGCCGTCCCTCCGCGTCGAACTGGCGCGGCTGGCCTCGCGCATCGCCGCCCTCCACGGCGCCTGATCCTGTTCCTTCATTCCCGAGAAAGCGGGATCGACGAAGGGGTTCTAGCCCACCTCCAGCACGATCTTCCCGACATGGTCGCCGCTGTCCATCAGGCGGTGGGCGCCGGCCGCATCCTCGAGCGGGAAGGTGGCGTGGATCACGGGCCGGATCCGTCCCGACTCCAGATGCGGCCAGACGTCCCGCCGAAGCTCGCCGGCGAGCGCCGCCTTATACTCGGCCGGGCGGGCTCTCAGCGTCGAGCCGGTCAGGGTCAGGCGCTTGCGCATGACGTCCCAGATCGGAATTTCCACGACCGGTCCGCGCTGCGCCGCGATCGACACATGCCGTCCCTCCTCGGCGAGACAGGCGAGATTCTTCGGCAGATAATCGCCGCCGACCATGTCGAGGACAACGGCGACTCCGGCGCCGCCGGTGAGGCGCTTCACCTCGGCGACGAAATCCTGCGCCTTGTAGTCGATCGCGTGCGCCGCGCCGATCTCGAGCGCGCGCGCGCATTTCTCCGCCGAGCCGGCGGTGACGATCACCTCGAGCCCGAACGCCTTGCCGAGCAGGATGGCGGTGGTGCCGATGCCGCTCGTGCCGCCATGGACGAGCACCGTGTCGCCCGCTCCGGCCCGGCCACGCTGGAAGAGGTTGCTCCAGACGGTGAAGAAGGTCTCCGGCAGGGCGGCCGCCTCGGCCATCGAGAAACCTTCCGGCACGGGCAGGCACTGGCCTTCGGGCGCGACGCAATATTGCGCATAGCCGCCGCCGGCGACGAGGGCGCAGACCCGCTCGCCGTCGCGGCGGCCGCCGACGATGGCGCCCGCAACCTCCAGGCCCATGATGGCCGGCGCGCCCGGCGGCGGCGGGTAGAAGCCGAGCCGCTGCATCACGTCGGGCCGGTTGACGCCCGCCGCCTCGACCCGGATCAGAACCTCCCCCGCCTCCGGCCTCGGCACCGGCCGCTCCACCGGCTGAAGCACTTCCGGCCCACCCGGCGCCGCCGGATCGATCGCGATCATCGTTTCTGGAATCGTCTCCGGGATTGCGTCCATGCGGTCACGCCTCGCGCCGAAAGCGCCGCGGCGCAAGCCCTTCTCCTTGACGCCGGGGTCCGGAAGGCGGATTCTCTTCGGCATGGACCTGGACGAGCTCTTTCCAAGCAAGCCCGACGATCCGCTGATCCTGCTCGGGCGGCAGGATCTCGATCCGCTGTCGGTCGACGAGCTCCACGCCCGGATCGAAGCGCTCGAGGCGGAGATCGTTCGGGTGCGCGCGAAGATCGACGCCGCGGTTAACCATCGGGCAAGCGCCGAGCAGCTATTCAAGAAATGAGGAAGCTTCGGGAACCATCGGCCTTTTCCCCAGCTTTTTTGGAGGTGCGCTTGATGAGGGCCGTCCGACGCCCGACATTGAGACCGTGTAGTCCGTGAATCTTTGCGGGCTTTGAGGAGTAACCGACTTGCCTTCCTTCGCCCGCGAACTCGAACAGACCCTGCATACCGCGCTGGCGGAAGCCAGCGGCCGCCGGCACGAATATGCGACCCTCGAGCATCTCCTGCTCGCCCTCACCGAGGACGCTCATGCCTCCAAGGTGATGAGCGCCTGCGGGGTCGACCTGAAGGAGCTCCGCGAGGCGGTCCGGGCCTATCTCGACAGCGAGCTCGAGGCCCTGAAGGTCGACGGCCAGACCGATCCGTCGCCGACCAGCGGCTTCCAGCGGGTCGTCCAGCGCGCCATCCTCCACGTCCAATCCTCGGGCCGCGACGAGGTGACCGGCGCCAACGTGCTCGTGGCGCTCTTCTCGGAGCGCGAGAGCTACG
>JBEVDE010000305.1:0-11237 GCA_040514175.1 Allosphingosinicella sp.
GAGCTCGGGACCCGTGCAGGCCGACGAGCTTGCCGCGGGCGACCGTATCGAAAGCCTGACCGAAGTGGTCGCGACGCTCGACGAAAGCCTCCGGATCGCCGATCCGGCCGTCGCCGAGGAGAAGGTCTACCAGGCGATCGGCCAGGGCACGGCAAGCTATTATGGCCGCGAGCTCGCCGGCAACCGCACCGCCAGCGGCGAGCGCTTCGATCCCCACGGCTTCACCGCCGCCCATCGCACCCTTCCGCTCGGCACCAGGCTCAGGGTCACCAACGTCGCCAACGGCCGGAGCGTCATCGTCCGGGTCAACGACCGCGGCCCGTTCGTGGGCAAGCGCCTGATCGACGTGTCGCTGGGCGCCGCCCGCGAGATCCAGATGATCCGTTCCGGAACCGCCCAGGTCCGCCTCGAGATCGTCCCGACGACCTGACCGTTCCCGCCGCTTCGCGGCAGGGGAAACGACCGACTCTCATATTGCGCGATTGGCTCAAGCCGCCGCTTTCCACTTCCCAAATCCGGCGCCCGGCGCTATTGCGCGCCCACTGTTTTCCGGTGGGGATTTAGCAACATGATCAAGCACATAGCACTTTGCGGCGTGGCCGCGTTCGGCCTCGCGGCCGCCGCCCATCCGGCCTGGTCGGCCGACAGCCATCCGGGCCATGTCGCCGGCAAGCCGAAGCTCGGCACCTGGGGCTATGACGCGACCGGCATGGACCGCGCCGTCAAGCCGGGCGACAATTTCTTCGATTATGCCAACGGCACCTGGTCCAGGACGACCGAGATCCCGGCCGACAAGCCGGTCTGGGGCGGGTTCGTCGAGCTGGACGAGCTTTCCACCCAGCGCACCCGGACGATCATCGAGGACGCCGCCAAGGCGAACGCGCCCGCCGGCAGCGTCCAGCGCAAGGTCGGCGATTTCTACGCCAGCTTCATGGACGAGGCGGCGATCGAGGCGAAGGGGACGGCGCCGCTGAAGCCGGTGCTCGACCGGATCGCCGCGATCCGCACCGCGTCCGACCTCGCCCGGGCCTTCGGCGAGCTCGGCCAGGTCGGCGTCCGCTCGCCCTTCGGGGTCGAGGTCGATCAGGACCTCAAGGACAATAGTCGCTACTCCGTCTACGTCGGCCAGGGCGGCCTCGGCCTTCCCGACCGCGATTATTATCTCGACTCCTCGAACCCCAAGTTCGTCGACGCCAAGGCCAAATATCAGGCGCACATCGCCAATATGCTGAGGCTCGCCGGAATTGGTGATCCGGAAGGCCGCGCCGGGCGGATCCTCGCCCTCGAGACCAGGATCGCCGAGGCGCACTGGACCCGGGTCCAGCGCCGCCAGATCGAGAATCTCTACAATCCGATGACCAAGGCCGAGCTCGCCACCAGGATGCCCGGCTTCGACTGGAACGCCTATCTCGCCGCGGCGGGCCTCGGCGGGGTCGAGCAGGTGGTCGTCGCCCAGCCGAGCGCGCTCACCGGCGCGGCCAAGCTCGTCGCCTCGGAGCCGATCGAGACCTGGAAGGACTATCTCACCTTCCGCGCCGTCGCCGGCGCGGCGCCGATGCTGCCCAAGGCGTTCGTCGACGAGAATTTCGCCTTCAACGGCAAGATCCTCTCGGGCACGCCGCAGCTTCGCGAGCGCTGGAAGCGCGGTTCGGACCTGGTCGGCAACGGCATGGGCGAGGCCGTCGGCCAGCTCTATGTCGCCCGCTATTTCCCGCCGGCGGCCAAGGCCAAGGCGGACGAGCTCGTCCGCAATCTGATCCGGGCGATGGACCTCAGGCTCCAGGGCCTGACCTGGATGGCGCCCGAGACCAAGGCCAAGGCGCGGGTCAAGCTCGCCGCCTTCACGCCCAAGATCGGCTATCCGGACAAGTGGCGCGATTATTCGGCGCTCGAGATCAGGCAGGGCGACGCGCTCGGCAACGCGACCCGGGCCGCCCAGTTCGAATATCGCCGCAACGTCGCCAAGATCGGCCAGCCGATCGACCGCTCCGAATGGGGCATGTCGCCGCAGACGGTGAACGCCTACGCCAATCCGCTGATGAACGAGATCGTCTTCCCGGCGGCGATCCTGCAGCCGCCCTTCTTCGATCCCAATGCCGACGATGCGGTCAATTACGGCGGCATCGGCGCCGTCATCGGCCATGAGATCAGCCACCATTTCGACGATCAGGGCCGCAAGTTCGACGCCAAGGGCAATCTCGCCGACTGGTGGACCGAGAAGGACATCGCCGAGTTCAAGAAGCTGACCGACCAGATGGTCGCCCAATATGGCGGCTACGAGGCGCTTCCGGGCAAGAAGGTCAACGGCGAGCTTACCCTGGGCGAGAATATCGCCGATCTCGCCGGCCTCGCCATCGCCTACGACGCCTATCAGGTGTCGCTGAACGGCAAGCCGGCGCCGGTGATCGGCGGCTATACCGGCGACCAGCGCTTCTTCCTCGGCTTCGGCCAGGTGTGGCGGACCAAATATCGCGACGCCCTGCTCCAGCAGCTGCTCACCGTCGACAATCACTCGCCGGGGACGATCCGGCCGCTCGTCGTGCGCAACTTCGACCCGTGGTACAAGGCGTTCAACGTTCGCGACGGAAAGCTTTATTTGGCGCCTGAACAGCGTATCAGGATCTGGTAGGCGATTGAGATACCGGGCCGGCGCGCCGTCGCCGGCCCGGCCGTTTGCAGGGCAGGAGAGTGTAAGCTGAAGCGACCGTTTTTGTACCTGCCCGTCGCCGGTCTGCTCCTCATCTTCGTCTACTGGGCCGCGACCCACGTCCGCCTCGGCGGCCGCGTCGCGGAGGCGCCGCAGGTCGGCATCTCCGACCAGCAGCTCGCCAATATCGAGGAGCGGCAGAAGGCGCCCGACAGCGTCGCCGATTACAAGAGGCTCGACCAGCGGCTGCAGGCGCTGATGCAAAGCGAGCGCATGATCGGGCTCGCCGTGGGAGTCGTCGAAAATGGCGAGATCCGCTTCCTCAAGGGCTATGGCGAGACCGTCGCCGGAAGCGGCGAGGCGGTCACCACCGACACCGTCTTCCGCTGGGCCTCCCTCTCCAAGGGCGTCGCCGGCGACATGGTCGCCCTGCTCGCCGACCAGGGCAAGCTCTCGCTCTACGAGCCCGTCGCCAAATATTCGGTCTCGCTCCGGCTGCCCGCCGGCAACGAGCAGAAAGCGACCGTCGCCGACCTCCTGTCCCACCGCCTCGGCCTGTTCAGCCACGCCAACGACAGCAAGCTCGAGGACGGCATGGATCCGCGCTATCTTCGCGCCTCGCTCGCCCAGCTCAACGCGATCTGCTCGCCGGGAAGCTGCTGGGCCTATCAGAACGTCGCCTATGACGCGGCGAGCGAGATCGTCGAGAAGGTCACCGGCAAGAGCTACGCCGAGGCCGTCCGCGAACGTCTCTTCGCGCCGCTCGGAATGGCCGGGGCGAGCATGAGCCGCGAGGCGCTGGTCACTTCGAAGCGCTGGGCCCGGCCCTATGTCGGAGGCAAGAATTCGAAGCCGGTCGAGGTCGCCGAGCCTTATTACCGGGTGCCGGCGGCGGGCGGGGTCAATTCCACGATCAAGGATCTCGCCATCTGGATGCAGGCCCAGATGGGCCTCAAGCCCGCCGTTCTTTCGCCGCGCGTGCTCGAGGCCGTGCAGACCGCGCGGGTCAACACCCCCGGCGAGCTCGGCCGCATGCGCAAGTTCCGCGAGCGGGTCCACACCGCCGCTTACGGCCTCGGCTGGCGGATCTACGATTATGCCGGCCACCGCGTCGTCGCCCATCGCGGCGGAGTGAAAGGCTATCGGTCGCTGATCATGTTCGACCCGGCGCTCAAGTCGGGCGTGGTGGCCTTGTGGAACGGCTCGAGCAGCCAGCCCGGCGGCCTCGAGTTCGAGGTGATGGACATGTTCTACAAGCTCGAGCCGAGGGACTGGCTGTTCCTCGACGCGAAGCCGGGGGCGGCGTCGGCGCCCGCGGAAGCGGAAGAGGGCAACACTACTACCCCCAACGAAGGGAACTGACCCCCCTCCCTGCAAGGGAGGGGTTAGGGGTGGGTCCGCCGAAGGCGGCCGAAACTCCGAGTCAGAAATAAGTCTCGCTGCGCTCGCCTACACACCCCCGGCCCCTCACTTCCAGGGAGGGGAGACTAGAGCCGTCTCAGCTTGGCCCATACGGGAAAATGGTCGCTCGCCTTCCTCGCCGAGGCGCTTTGATGGACTCCGCATTCGTCGATCCCGAGCCCGGGCGTGACCATGATCCGGTCGAGCCGGGCTACCGGCCGCCGGACATGGAAGCTCCTGCCGCAATCGGCGAACGCCAGATGATGGCCGAAGTCGCGCAGGCATCCGCCGCGAATGCTCCATTCGTTGAGGTCGCCCATCAGCACCGCCGGCATCTTCGTCTCGCGCGAGTCGAGATGGTGGAGGATGGTATGCGCCTGCTGGCGCCGCCACAGGCCCGACAGATCGAGATGCATCCCGACGACCCGCAGCTCCTCGCCGTTCAGGCAGATATCCGCCATCACCGCGCCCCGCGGCTCGAGCGAGGGCAGGTGAAGCAGCTCCTTGTGGAGCACGTCGACGCTCTTCCTCACCAGCAAGGCGTTGCCGTGCCAGCCCAGGCTGCCGTCGCGCGCGTCGAAGGCGACCGGCTTGTAGTCGCTATGCTCCTCGATCATGTGCAGCGGGATGGCGCTCGCCCGGGTCCCGAAGCGGCGGTCGGCCTCCTGAAGGGCGATGACGTCGGCGTCGAGCTCGCGAAGCACCTCCAGGGTCCGCTCCGGCCGCCGCCGCCGGTCGGTGCCGATCGCCTTCCTCATGTTGTAGCTGGCGACGCGGATCATGGGCGGTCGTTACTTTCTCGAACCTCGGGTGCGCCAGTAATTAAAAGAATCCTCCCCTGCATTCGCAGGGGAGGGGGACCAGCCGAAGGCTGGTGGAGGGGGCTTGCTGACTTTCGAAGAGCCCCTCCACCGCGCTTCGCGCGGTCCCCCTCCCCGAGAAATCTCTGGGAGGATTTGGATCGATCAGCGCCGGTCGTTCAGCTTGCCGAGCTGGTGGTCGAGCGCCCGCACCACCTTCTTGGCGGCGCCGATCACGGCGCGGTCGACCGTGTCGCCTTCGTCGATGGCGGCGACCGGAGCGATTCCGCTCACCCGGGCCTCGATCGAGCATCTGAGGTCGGCATTGCCGCCGCGGGTCCCGTTGACGTCGGAGACATGGACCTCGACGTCGGTGATCCGCCCTTCGAAGCGGGCGAGGCGCTGGCGGATCTGGTCTTCGAGACGGCTGTCGCGATCGCCGTCCTTGTCGATCTGGCTGTCGGCGTGGATCTGGATGAACAAAACACTCTCCATTGCTGGCATGGGGTGAATGCCGGGGAGGGAAGGGGGTTCCCTCATTTTATCCTCCCCGCGCGAAGCGGGGGGAGGGGGACCACCCGCAGGGTGGTGGAAGGGTAGCTGGCAAAGGCCTGCGCCATTTACCCCTCCACCAGGCTTCGCCTGGTCCCCCTCCCCATCTTCGACGGGGAGGATGAGACACGTTCCCCTTCCGTTTCAAATCCGACGAGGCTAAGCGTGGGCCATGGCGAAACCGAAGAAACGCTACGTCTGCCAGGCCTGCGGCTCGGTCCAGAACCGCTGGATGGGCCAGTGCCCGGACTGCACCGAGTGGAACACGCTGGTCGAGGATGCCGGCGCCGTCGACACGCCTTTCTCGGCGCGGCACAATCTGCGCGGCGGCGGTCGGTCGATCGAGCTGGTCGGGCTCGATCGCGACGTCGCTTTGCCCGATCGCATGTCGACCGGGATCCGCGAGCTCGACCGGGCGATCGGCGGCGGCCTCGTCGCCGGCTCGGCCACCCTGATCGGCGGCGATCCCGGCATCGGCAAGTCGACCCTCCTGCTCCAGGCCGCGGCCCTGATGGCGAAGGCGGGCCGCCCGGTCGCCTATATCTCGGGCGAGGAGGCGACCGATCAGGTCCGGCTCCGCGCCCGCCGGCTCGGCCTCGGCGGGGCCCCGGTCCAGCTCGCTGCCGCAACCTCCGTTCGCGACGTTCTGACCACCCTCGCGGAGGGAGCGCCGCCCGCCCTGCTCGTCATCGATTCGATCCAGACCATGTATTCGGACCTGATCGAGGGCGCGCCGGGCACGGTCAGCCAGGTCCGCGCCTCGGCCGGCGAGCTCATCCGCTACGCCAAGGAATCGGGCGCCGCCGTCGTCCTCGTCGGCCACGTCACCAAGGACGGCGCCATCGCCGGCCCGCGCGTGCTCGAGCATATGGTCGACACCGTGCTCGCCTTCGAGGGCGAGCGAAGCCACCAGTATCGCATCCTGCGCGCCACCAAGAACCGCTTCGGCGGCACCGACGAGATCGGCGTCTTCGCCATGGCCGAGGGCGGGCTCGAGGAAGTCGGCAATCCGAGCGCGCTCTTCCTCACCCATCGCGGCGAGGCGGTTTCCGGCGCGGTCGTCTTCCCGGCGCTGGAGGGAACCCGGCCGGTGCTGGTCGAGATCCAGGCCCTGACCGTCCGCCTCGCCAGCGGCGCAACGCCGCGCCGGGCGGTGGTCGGCTGGGATTCCGGTCGGCTCGCGATGATTTTGGCGGTCCTCGAGGCGCGATGCGGGCTGAGCTTCTCGACCGCCGAAGTCTATCTCAACGTCGCCGGCGGCTACCGGCTCAGCGACCCGGCGGCGGATCTCGCCGTGGCGGCGGCCCTGGTCTCGGCGCTGGCCGAGCGGCCGGTGCCGCCCGAGGCGGTGGCGTTCGGAGAAGTGGCCTTGTCCGGCGAGCTCCGCCCCGTGGCGCACGGGCCGTTGCGGCTCAAGGAGGCGGCCAAGCTGGGGTTCGAGCGGGCTCTCGTCCCGGCCTCGGTGAAGGGGGAGGGGGGGATGAGGCTGTCGGGATTCCGGACGCTGAAGGACCTCGTCGATCATGTCCTGGGTCGGTGAATTCCCCTCTCTGCAAGGGAGGGGTTAGGGGTGGGTAGGCGAGCGCAGCGAGACTTTTGCAGCGTCGGAGTTTCGGCCGCCTTCGGCGGACCCACCCCCGGCCCCTCCCTTGCAGGAAGGGGAGCCAAGCAGCTTCCCCTCTCCACAATCCTCCGTTAGCAATCGCAGCATGACCGCGCTCGACATCATCGTCCTCCTGCTCGTCGGCTGGAACCTCGTGCGCGGGGCGATGAAGGGGTTCGTCGGCGAGGTGCTCAGCCTCGCCGCCTGGATCGTCGCGATCGTCTTCCTGAAGCTGCTTCACACCCCGGCGACTAACGCCCTCGAGCCCGCGATCGGCACCCGCTCCGGGGCGGCCGTGCTCGCCTTCGCCCTGGTCTTCGGCCTGGTCTTCCTCGCCGGCAAGCTCGTCGCCCGCCGCGTCGGCGGAGGCGTGCGCCGCTCGGTGGTCGGCCCGGTCGACCGGGTGCTCGGCGCCGGCTTCGGCGCCCTGAAGGGAATCATCCTCGCCACCCTGCTCTATCTCGGCGCCAACCTCGTCTACGACACGATCTGGGGCGCTCAGGCGCAGCGGCCGGCGTGGATGGCCTCCTCGCGCACCTATCCCCTGCTCTACGCCAGCGGCCGGGCCATCGTCGATTTCGTCGAATGGCGCCGCGGCGCCCCCGCCGGGCCCCGCCCGGCGCCTCCCGCCAAACAAACCGAGCCCGCGAACGCCTCATGATCCGACTCCACGACACCAAGGCGCGGGAGAAGCGCGACTTCGAGCCCGGCGATCCCGGGCGGGTGACGCTCTACGTCTGCGGACCGACCGTCTACAATCGCGCCCATATCGGCAACGCCCGGCCCGCCGTCGTCTTCGACGTGCTGGCCGGCCTGCTCCGCCATACCTATGGCGCCGACAAGGTCGTCTACGCCCGCAACGTCACCGACGTCGACGACAAGATCATCGACGCCGCCCGCGCCGAAGGGGTCGAGCCGGCCGTGGTCACCCGCCGCTACGAGGATTTCTACCTCGCCGACATGGGCGCGCTCGGGGTCCGGCCGCCCGACCTCGCCCCAAAGGCGACCGAGACGATCGCCGAGATGGTGGCGATGATCGCGCGCCTGATCGAGACCGGCAACGCCTATGAGGCGGACGGCCACGTCCTCTTCCACGTTCCCTCCGACCCGGGCTACGGCGCGCTCGGCCGCCGCCACCGGGAGGCGATGATCGCCGGCGCCCGCGTCGAGGTGGCGTCCTACAAGAAGGACCCGGCCGATTTCGTGCTGTGGAAGCCGTCCGGCGAGAAGGTGATCGGGTGGGACAGCCCCTGGGGGCGCGGCCGCCCCGGCTGGCACATCGAATGCTCGGCGATGATCGAGCGCCACCTCGGACGGACGATCGACATTCACGGCGGCGGCCTCGACCTCATCTTCCCCCATCACGAGAACGAGCTCGCCCAGAGCCGCTGCGCCCATGAGGGCGCTCCGCTCGCCCGCTATTGGGTCCATAACGGCTTCCTCTCCATGGCCGGCGGCGAGAAGATGTCGAAGAGCCTCGGCAACGTCGTCACCGTCGGCGAGCTTCTCGACGAAGGCCACAAGGGCGAGACTTTGCGCCTCGCCCTCCTCTCCGCCCATTACCGCCAGCCGCTCGAATGGTCGCCGCAGCTGATCGCCCAGTCGAAGGCGACCCTCGACCGTCTCTACCGAAGCCTCCTCCCGCCGGCGACGAAGCGCGGCGAGGGCGGAGTCGCCGAGGTCGAGGCGGCGCTCGGCGACGATCTCAACACGCCGCTGGCGCTGGCGAGGCTGGCCGAGCTCGCCCGGCTCGGCGACGTAGAGGCGACGAAGCGGGCCGGGGCGCTTCTCGGCCTCCTCCAGCAGGATCCGGTCGAGTGGTTCCAGGGGAGCGAGCCCGAGCCCTCGGACCGGGTCGACCCGCGCCTTCGCGAAGAGCCCGGCCGTTTCGGCCTCGGTTCCGAGGAGATCCAGCTGCGCATCGACCGCCGCGCCGAGGCGAAGAAGGCGAAGGATTTCGGCGAGGCCGACAGGATCCGGGCGGATCTGGCGGCGCAGGGGATATTGCTCGAGGACGGTCCCCAGGGAACGACCTGGCGGCGGGCTTAATTCCTCCCCCGGATTTCCGGGGGAGGGGGACCGCGCGAAGCGCGGTGGAGGGGTTCTTCGGAGTCTGAAAGAACCCCTCCACCATGCTTCGCATGGTCCCCCTCCCCGACAAATGTCGGGGAGGAATTAGGACGTTGGCGCCGGGCTCAACCCCGCACTATAGCCCCCCCGTGTCCAGCGCCCTCTACAGCCGCGATATCCTGCGCCTCGCCTCCTCGATCCCCTATCTCGGGCGGCTCGCTCGTCCGCAGGCGAGCGCGGAGAAAAGCTCGCCGGTCTGCGGCAGCCGGGTCGCGGTCGACGTCGTCCTGGACGGGGAGGGCAGGGTGGCCGAGCTCGGCCAGGAGGTGACGGCCTGCGCGCTCGGCCAGGCCTCGGCCGCGCTGATGGGCGCCCATGCCTTGGGAAGCACCGGGGTGGAGCTGGCGGCGGCGCGCGACGCGCTCGCCGCTTTCCTCTCGGGAAGAAGCGACAGCCCGGGCGACTGGCCGGGCCTCGACGTCTTCGCCGAGGCCCGCCGGGTGCCCGCGCGCCACGCCTCGATCCTGCTCGCGTTCGATGCCGCCGCCGACGCCGCGGCCCGGGCGAAGGGCGGCTGATGGAGCCCGCCGCCGGAGCCGGCGCCCAGGCCGCCACACTGCTTCTTCGCGACGGGGTCATCATCCTCGGCGCGGCCCTAGTCTTCGTCATGCTGTTCCGCCGCCTCGGCCTCGGCGCGGTGCTCGGCTATCTCGTCGCCGGCGCGGTCGGCGGGCCCCATGGCATCGGCCTGATCAGCGCCCCCGAGGAGATGCTCCACGTCGCCGATTTCGGCATCGTCCTGCTCCTCTTCCTGGTCGGCCTCGAGCTCCATCCGAGCCGGCTGTGGCGCCTCAAGCAGGACATATTCGGACTCGGCCTGCTCCAGGTGGCGGTGAGCGGGCTCGCCATCACCGGCCTCGTCTGGCTGGCCTCGGGCTTCAGCCTCGCCGCCTCGCTCGCCATCGGCCTTCCGCTCGCTCTGTCCTCGACGGCGCAGGTGCTTCCGAGCCTTCGCGCCGACGGCTCGATCAACACGCCGGCCGGGGAGCGCGCCTTCTCGATCCTGCTCTTCCAGGATCTGTCGATCGTTCCCTTGATCACGATCACCGCGGCGCTGTCGCGGGCGCCGGCCGATCCGATGGCGCCGCCGGGCTGGCAGCTCGGCCTCTACACGCTTGGCGCCATCCTCGGCCTCGTCCTCGCCGGGCGGTTTCTGATCAACCCTTTGTTCCGCCTCGTCGGCCGGATCAGCGAGCGCGAATTGTTCGTCGTCGCCGGCCTGTTCATCGTTCTCGCCAGCGCGGCGGTGATGGAGGCCCTCCACCTCTCGACCGCGCTCGGCGCCTTCATCGCCGGTGTGATGCTCGCCGATTCGCCCTACCGGCACGAGCTCGAGGCGGACGTCGACCCGTTCCGCTCGATCCTGCTCGGCCTGTTCTTCGTCGCCATCGGCATGATGCTCGATCTCGGCGTGATCACGGCCCGGCCCCTGTTCGTGATCGGCATGGCCGCGGCCCTGATCGCCTTGAAGGCGGTCATCCTCTTCGGCCTCGCCCGCGCCTTCGGCATGAAGTCGCGCCGGGCGCTCAAGCTCGGCCTCCTGCTCAGCCAGGGCGGCGAGTTCGGCTTCGTCCTCTTCGCCGCCGCCCAGGGCGCCCTGCTGATCGAGCCGGAAGCGGCGAGCCTGTTCGGCGCCATCGTCACCGTCTCGATGGCGACGACGCCCTTCCTGATGATGCTCAACGACTGGCTCGACCGCCGCTCCAGCCGCCGCGCCGGCGACGATCTCGACGGCCCCGAGCTTTCCGGCCCGAGCCAGGCGATCGTCGTCGGCTACGGCCGCTTCGGCCAGACCGTCGCCCAGATGCTGATGGCCAAGGGCATCGGCGTCACCCTGATCGACTCCAAGCCGAGCCAGATCGAGATCAGCGGCGATTTCGGCTCCAAGGTCTATTATGGCGACGGCACCCGCCTCGACCTGCTCCGCCTCGCCGGCGGCGCCGACGCCAAGGCCATCCTCTTCTGCCTCGACGGGCGAAGCCCGACCGCGCGCCGGCTGGAGCCGATCCTCGAGGCTTTCCCGCAGGCGGCGGTGCTGGTCCGCGCCTTCGACCGCCTGCACCTGATGGAGCTCGCTCCGCTCGACGTCAGGTCCACCGTCCGC